>JAHJVW010000061.1 GCA_018828585.1 Bacteroidota bacterium | reverse complement strand
ATATATACACCACGACCAATTTTTTCGCCAAAGTTATCTTTCCCATCCCAAAAAATATCGGTAACCCTATTTCCTGGCGAATTTATTAACTGATTGATGGTTTTTATCAACTTTCCAGATACTGTTCTAATATTTATTTGGACTTCTAAGTCTTCATTTGGATGATTGTGCTCGAATTGAAAACTTGTTTTTGTCGTGAATGGGTTTGGATAATTAAGTACATGAGCCAACGTCAATTTCTCGTTGGTTTTAACCTCAAAAGTGATAGTTTGTTCTGATGAATTATTGAAAACATCCCATGCTTTCACTTTCAATGAATAAAAATCCGGAGATAAAGCGGATATGGGATAACTAATCGTCCCTTCCTGGTAAGAATCAACTTTAGCCTGATAATATTGATTTAATATAATGCTTTTATCTTGCTGATTTAAAGAGCTTAGGGTAAATACAATATCATGCCCAATTCCTATTCCAGACGTATTAATTCCACTTGCATCCTTTAAATTTATTAAAAGAATTGGTGTGGTATTGGTAATCCCTCCGCTTACAAAATTCTTATCGTTTAAATAGGTGTGTATTTCTGGCCCAATTTTATCATTATTTAAATCAGAAGAAATATCACCTACATTTATATCAGTGAAGCTTCCGCTTGCGTCTATCAATGAATTGTCGGCATAGAAGCTAATTTTACCTTTCCCCACTTGAAAATTGATGTCTTTGGGCACAATAAAATCAAAACTAAAATCCCCATTCTTCACACTTGCCTTTCCTTTATAAAGAATATTCTTCTGAAGTTTAAAACTCTGAGCGTAACTTCCATTGACCTGTTTATCCTGCCCTAAGGTGGTAATAAGAGTAGGTTTATCATAAATTAAAGGATATACAAAACCATTGAAATTGGTCATTTTGTTCCCATTAGAATCATTAACGACCCCTCCTAACATCACTTTAGCGCCAGCTTTTAAAGTATCTTGAACAGTTGATGGATGGTTATTGACACTCGTTAACTTAACATTGTTTACAGGAGTTGGAAACAAAGTGCTTGGATCTCCTAAAAGAGTAAAGTTTCTAGAATTAATATTTAAACCTCCAATATTATTATTCTTCGCTGCTTTAAAAACATCACCAAAACTCACCCTTTTATTGTATAACGTTGGACTAAACATGGCTCTCAAAAAGCTTTGATTAAGGTCGAAATTATAAGAAGCAAAAACAATGCGTGTAGTAGAAAACAGGGCTGGCACACCTCCGCTTTTTTTCAATAAAGTTAGCTCACCCGCTGATGTAATTTCCGGATCATCCCACCTACTAAAAGAGCAAGTTGCCGTAAAAATAATTGGCAACTTATTGCTGTTATTCCAGCTATTAATATCATTTAATGTCAATACTCTTTCTTCAGCCCAGCCGCTTTCCCCACCATGTCCTGTATAATTTATGAGAAGGACACCATTATTAAATTTCTGATTTAAGGCTTCTTCTACTTCTGGATATCTGTTTCCACCAGCTACACTTTGCTGTTGATAGGCATCAAAATAAATTTTATCAATATCAGGGACTAAACTTCTTTGGTTGATTACGGCTGCATTAGCTTCTGCTTGATTGAGGTGTAGATTATTGTCCTCATCATCAGCAACAATTACAAATTGATTACGCCATTCACCCAAACTTTTAGTGGATGAATAAGCTATTAACTTGTCAACAACATTTCTCGCTTCATCTAAAGATTTCACTGGAATTCTCCCCACAGCAACATCTAACAAACCTGGATTTGTTACAAAATCTTCTGGGAAAGCTCCTTCATTATCATCTAATAATGCGTAATAATCGTCCGAAGTATAGCTTTGAGTTGGCGACAAAGAGTTTTCTGACTGATAGGTTACTACAAAATTATTATCCTTGAATTTAATCATCCGATTATCGAAAGAACCTGTGCCAAAAAGTAATAAATATTTAGGCATTAAATTAGGATTTGATCCTGCCCTATCATAAAACATTTTAACAAAATCTCTGATGGCAGTTGCATCTCTTGCTCCGGATGAAAATTCATTAAAAATCTGTTCAGGTGTGACTATTTGATAACTTAAATTCTGCTCAGATTTCCTGAAATCAGCTAATCTTTTTGCTTCTGAAAACCATTTAGGAGCTGATACAATGATCATATCGGCTTGAGCCAAAGCGTGTAAATTTTGATTTTGAATTTTACCAATCGCCGTGGGAGTTTTAAAAATAGTCCCAAAAACCACAAACTCTTTTAGGTTTGGTGTAGCAGTCGTAAAACTTGCATCACTCCCCAATAATATTAATGTTTGTTGAAGCGGTTGTAAAGGATTAGTAATGTCCCAAACCTGAGTTGAAGCATTTGTATTAACTAAATTAAAGCTGCTTAGTTGGCTTGCGCCTACACTTTTTTTATCACGAAAAGTCAAAAAACTACCAGCATCAATTTTCCTCCTGCAATTCAGTTCCAAATAATCTAACCATGTATTTGATGATGAATTTGGTTTATTATAAAGTATACTTACGTTGATACTATTTCCAGAAATACCGTTTAATGACGTCACATTTGAAACAGGTCTGGCAAAATCAGTTTCAAAAGTAAGTGGCAAAGCTGCTGCTGTTAAACTATACAATGTTTGGTTGTTAAGTTTAACGCTTACTGATGAATTTACATTTGATCTTAATGCCATAGCAGTTTTTAAAAAAACCGGAGATGCCCCATCTAATGCCGGAGTATTAAAATCAAAATTCCTAGTTGGGTTGAATTCAAAATCTTCTCCGTACCAATTTCTACCTGACTTAATACTAGCGGTTATTAAAGTATAAGCATCATTCTCATATAGTTGATGATCATCAAAAAAATTTGTTATATAATTTGGTGCTTGTGAAGTTGTAGTTATAGTATTTATTCTTTTCCCAGCAAAATTATCCGTATTTATAAAATAGTAAGAGCTGTCGCTATAAACGTTTCTTTCATGCTCAAAAGAATTACTACTATTCAATTTCCAATTGATATTACCTTGTGCATATAAAAGGACATAATCAGCAGCATCAAATTTTCCGTCCTCCTCACCAATAACTTTTATCGCATTTTCTTGCAAATCATCTTTTCTTGGCTGCGAATTACTTTGAGGAAGCATGACTCCGCCATTTCCGTATATTTTGATATTTTTTGGATTAATTTGATTTACATCGATGCCTAAATTCTTAATAAAATCATAGCTAAGCTTATAAATTCCATCCTCTTTAACCGCAATTTTGTACCAATTTCCTGTAGCAAGGACTGAGTTTGATTTATAAGCTCTAAGTGTGGTATTTAATTGCGCATTTTCTTTGATTGCATTTATTTCAATGCTAAATTCATCAATTTTTTTTATACTAGATGACTCCTTTATGATTGGTAAAAATTGGATAAGCAGGAAAGGTTTCTTATCCTCATATACTGTAGAATAATTTAACTGAATATCAGGTTTAATTTTTTGAAAATCATTATCGGTAGCGCTCAAATAGGCGCTAGAAAGCTTTTGAATATTTACTCTTACTTCATTTTTAGAATTGTTAACAGGAATTTTTAGATAAACTAAAGGTAATTCACCAAAATTTTCAGGATTAAATCTTGGAAAAATCTGAGATGAATTTAAAGCAAGGTTTAATTTCGTTTTAATGGAATCAGAAACCCAATTGATGGTTTCGGAGGAGGGGTAAATTTGGCAAATAGCATTAAAAGATAATCCGAATGAAAAGATTAAAATGATAAGAAGCTTATTTACAATCCCTTTCAACCTAAAATAAATTTTTATCTTTATTGTAACTATTATACTAAACGTTCGTTTGAATATATAAAATAACCGAATCGCTAAAGAATATGGCACAATTTAAATTAATCACTTTGATTAATCATAATTTATTATTTTTAGCTTTGAAAACACAATAAAGCACATGAGAAAATTTACACTTCTTATTCTTGCAGCATTTACGGGCTTAACATTCATTAAAGCCTCATGTAGCAAAAAATCATCGCAAGTTTCCTCTAAAACCGGAGCAGCGTATAATGCTAAAAGACCGGGTTCATTACAGGTTTCAAATAAAATAAAACCTACTCCAGGTCCTGGATTAGTACATATTGAAGGCGGTACTTTTGTAATGGGAGGTTCTAATATTGATGATATTGGATTTGATTATGCAGCACCAAAACGTAGAGTAACTGTTGCTACTTTTTATATGGATGAAACCGAGGTAGCAAATATTGACTGGTTAGAATACTTAAATTGGATAAAAGAAGTACCACAAGACCCAAGATGGTACTATGAAGCTTTGCCAGACACATTGGTTTGGAGAAGCCCTTTAGCCTATAACGAACCTTATGTTAACAATTATTTAAGACACCCAGCTTATCAAGACTATCCTGTTGTAGGTGTAACTTGGGAACAAGCTGTAGCTTATTGTGATTGGAGAACCAACATTGTTAATGAAACAAAATTGCGTAATAATGGTATTTTAAGTGACTGGAAAACTTATGCAGCGGCAAAAAACGGAACCCTAACTAAAGGTGGCGGTGCTGCTGGTGCTGCGGCAAAAGGCAATTCGGCTGCTACAGTAAGTACCGAACCTTTTGATTTGGATCTTTATTTAAATGGTCAATATAATGATAAGGGGAAGAAAGCTCCTAAAGATTTAAATCCAAAATCATCTACAGGCACCCCTGCTGCTGGAGGCAAGCCCTCGGCATCGGAAAAAAATCCTGCGAGATTCGCAAGATTAGAAGATGGAGTTTTCACACCCGGAAGATATAGACTACCTACAGAAGCAGAGTGGGAATATGCCGCTTTAGCATTAATTGGAACTGCAAATAACAACATTGTAAATAATAGTAAGGTTTATCCTTGGTATGGTTTAGGCATTAGATCTCCGAAGAAAAAAACAAGAGGCTTAATTTATGCTAACTTTAAAAGAGGAGCTGGCGATAACATGGGGGTTGCAGGTTATTTAAATGATGCAGCTGACATTACAGCCCCAGTAAGAGCGTATATGCCTAATGATTTCGGTTTATATAATATGGCTGGAAACGTCAGCGAATGGGTATTAGACACCTATCGAAAGACCTCATTTGATCAGGTTGAAGATTTTAGTCCTTTTAGAGGTAACGAATATGAGAACAAGGAATATGATGATGCGGGCAAAATTCAGACCATTGGTAAAACAAATGTTCCAATAAAAAATCCTGCAAAATCTGGAAAGAAAGATCCTTATAGCCAACATGCTAATAAATATCCTAGTGACTCCAAAGTAAGTCCTTCAACACCTGATCCTATTCCAGATGATATGCCAAAATTGGTTGAAACCTTTACTGCAGATCAAAGAGGTGCGTCAGATCCTCAAAATTTAGACTTATACGGCAAAATCACTTTGGTAAATGATAGAGCAAAAGTTTATAAAGGAGGTTCTTGGAATGATAGAGCCTATTGGCTAAATCCTGGTACTAGAAGATTCCTAGATCAAGGTGAAGCAAGTTCTGAAATTGGTTTTAGATGTGCTATGAGTAGTGTAGGTGATCCACAAATCAACCCTAAAGAAACTCCACAATTTAAAAAACCAAAATCCAGAGTTGGATTTAAAAAGTAATATCCTTAAGAAAATTATTAAGCCCTCTTTTTATCAAGGAGGGCTTTTTTATGACCCAAATTGTCACACTCATTAAAAAAAAATTACGCTTATCCTTTAAATCACTACTTTAGGAGATTATAATTTAAAATCACTTATAAACATGAGTAATGTAAATATTAAAAGACTTGCTGCGGAGTTAAATCTTTCTATATCTACAGTTTCAAGGGCATTACAAAACAGTTCGGAAATAGGTCAAAAAACCAAAGAACGTGTAGTTGCTTTGGCTAAAAAGCTGAACTATCAACCTAACCATTATGCTGCGGGCTTAAGGAGGAAACAGAGCAACACAATTGCTGTGGTGGTACCAGAGGTAGCTGACAATTTTTTCTCTTTAGTTATTGATGGGATTGATATGGTAGCGCAAACCAAAGGTTACCACGTATTAATATTTCTAACTCGAGATGATTATAATAAAGAAGTAGGATTTATACGACATATCCAAAGTGGTAGAGTTGATGGGGTACTAATATCTGTATCTAGCGAAAGTAAAGACAATGAGCATCTGCATGAACTAAATAAAAAAAGTATTCCTGTTGTATTTTTTGACCGAGTTTTTGAAGATATTCCAACCGCAAAAATCACTACTGACGATTATAAAGCATCTTATAAAGCAACTAAACAATTAATTGATAAAGGATGTAAAAAAATTGCTTGTTTGGCAATTCCAGAAACATTACTCATTTCTAGAAAAAGAGTACAAGGCTACATGGATGCTTTAGAAGATAATGGGTTGATAGTTGACACCGATTTAGTTATGCATTTTGATACCAATGATGAAACCATTATTTACCCAATTATTCGTGATTTTATAGATAAAAATAGACCTGATGGTTTATTTTCATCCATCGAAAAACTAGCACTTTTAACTTATCAAAGTTGTGCTAGTTTGAAAATTAATATCCCCAACGACCTGAAAGTTATCAGCTTTTCAAGTTTGAAGATTGCGCCCCTACTTCAACCTCCATTAAGCACAATTACACAACCTGCATTTGATATGGGAAAGGCTGCAGCTGAGATCCTTTTTAAAGCCTTAGAAGATGGGAAAAGTGACCTTAAGGACGATCATATTGAAATGGAATCAAAAATTGTGATTCGAGAATCTTCAAAATAATTTCAATTATAAAAAAATTGGCACTCATAAATGAGCGTCATTTTCTATTTTAAATCATTATTGTCTTATACGATCCTTTTTAAAGTGTGGTAATTGGCTTGTAAACAGGCACCAAAGCTTTCATCACTACCCATCCAATAAGGTAACAAACTGCACATACAGAAAATATAATAAAATATCCTGCTTCTATCCCCTTAAATCCCATGAATACCATTTCTGTGTTTTTGCTATAGTCAAACAATAAACCAGATCCTTTATTAATAAAAGTAGAGCCAACACCACCTGCCAGGCCACCAATACCTGTAATTGTGGCAATAGCTTTCTTAGGAAACATGTCTCCAACAGTAGTAAAAATATTTGCTGACCAAGCTTGATGGGCTGCGCCAGCAATACCTATAATAATTACAGGCAACCAAAAAGTTAAATGACCTAAAGGTTGAGCAACCAATGCTAATAGCGGAAAAAATGCAAATATGAGCATGGCTCTCATCCTACCCTCGTAAGGATTCATTCCCTTTTTATCGACAAAGTAAGTAGGTAGCCAGCCGCCAATAATTGATAATAAAGTGATTGCATATAATATGAACAATGGAAATGCAGCTTCCGTAGAGCTCATTTTATAAACAGAGCTTAAATAAGCTGGTGTCCAGAATAAGAAAAACCACCAAACTCCGTCAGTCATAAACTTACCAAAAGCAAAAGCCCACGTTTGTTTGTATTTAAAACATTCTATGAAAGACACCTTATCAGCAGTTTCAGGAACATAACCTATAATTTTACTGTCAGCTATAATATCTTGTTGAATATATTCTAATTCCGCTTGGTTAACTTTAGCATGCTTTTCTGGCTTTTCGTACATAAACTTCCAAAATCCCATCCATACAAAACCCAAAGCACCAATAATAATAAATGCCATTTCCCAACCATAAGCTTTGGCAATGAAAGGTACTGAAATTGGGGCTGCTAATGCCCCAACAGTAGCCCCTGCATTGAAAATACTGGTAGAAAAAGCTCTGTCTTTTTTTGGGAAATATTCTGCAGTAGTTTTAATGGCTGCAGGGAAATTTCCTGCTTCACCTAATGCTAAAATAAACCTTGCAAAAATGAAAAGAGTAACACTTGTTGATGCAACTAGAGCCGTGTTATTCACATGATGAATTACCTCTTTTGCTCCTTCAAAACCTACAAACCAAGTCCCCGTTAAAATTCCAGAGGTCGCTATTCCACAAAAAGCATGTAAACAAGCCCCAACAGACCAAACGCCAATTGCCCACATAAAACCTTTTTTGGTATCCAACCAATCCACAAATCTTCCTGCAAATAATAAAGAAACTGCGTAAAATATAGAAAACAAAGCGGTTATATTTCCATAATCATTATTAGTCCATCCAAATTCTGGCGCAATAAAATCTTTCCATGTTAAAGAAAGCACCTGCCTATCTAAATAATTGATGGTTGTAGCAAAAAATAGAAGGCCACAAATGGTCCATCTATATTTACCTCCCTTTTCTTTTAATGTCATTATTGGTTATTTTATAGATTGTATTAGGGCCAATACCTCTTTGGTATTTTTAGCCAATTTCTCGTAGTTTCCACTTTCCATAACGTCTTTACTAATGAGTTTACTCCCCATCCCAACAGCACAAACGCCAGCTTTAAACCAGCTCTCGATATTTTCTTTACTCAAATCAACTCCCCCTGTTGGCATAAATAATTGACCAGCAAATAAATCCTTAATAGAAGCAATAAATTCTTGCCCTAAAATATTTGCAGGAAAAATTTTGATTAAACCGGCTCTTAAACTTTGCGCTAATGCAATCTCGGTAGGCGTCATACAACCTGGTACCCAAAGCATTTTAGCTTCTTCACAGGCATTAGCAACTTCGGCCAATACAATTGGGCAAACAATAAAATCAGCTCCCGCTGCTATAAAATCTTTAGCTTGTTGACTATTCTTAATAGTTCCAATTCCTAACTTCAAATCAGGCATTGTTTTTAAAGCCGCTTCTTTTAATTTTTTAAAATTTGCCAAAGCCTCTTTACCTCTATTGGTATATTCAATCACTCTTACTCCGGCATCATAAACTGTTTGGGTGATTTTTATACTTTTTTCTTCATCAGGATGAAAAAATAAAGGAAGCATACCTTGGTTGGTAATCGCTTTTAAAATTGACGATTTATTGTCCATTGAAATTAAGTTAGGTTATTATTAGCGCTAACTAAAGTAGAAAATTTAAACCTTCAGAAAGGCAATTTACATAAAGAATCTACGCAATCGTTCCCGTTGATTTTCATCTAAAATTTCTTGTTTGAGCTGCCTTAAGCTTAATTTTGATTCCTAATAACTTGAATTAAAAAGTCATTCTTCATATTTTATTTACTAAATATTAATTAACGATGCCTAAAAAAGTCGTAACGCTTGGAGAGGTCATGATGAGACTTTCTACCCCTGATTTTAAAAGATTTGTACAAAGTGACACTTTCGATGTAACCTACGGAGGCGGAGAAGCGAACGTTGCTGCTGCTTTATGTAATTATGGATTAAACGGAACATTTGTTTCTAAAGTTCCTGACACAGCAATTGGACAAGCTGCAATTAACCATTTGCGCCGTTATGGTGTAGATACTCAATTTGTTGCCAGAGGCGGTAAAAGACTAGGAATTTATTTCCTAGAAACTGGTGCTGCTATGAGGGCTTCACAAGTGATCTACGACAGAGCAGATGCATCAATTGCTGATGTTGATGCATCTGAATTTGACTGGGATGCCATTTTTGAAAGTGCTGATTGGTTCCACACTACAGGGATCACTCCAGCTTTAAGTGATAAAGCTGCGGCTTTAACTTTAGCTGCTTTAAAAGCTGCAAAAGCTAAAGGAATTACCACCAGCATCGATTTAAATTACCGTAAGAAATTATGGAGTAAAGAAAAGGCTCAAAAAGTAATGACCGAGCTTTGCCAGTTTGTAGATGTTTGTATTGGTAATGAAGAAGATGCTGAAACTAGCTTAGGTTTTGTAAGTAAAGGAACTGATGTAACCAAAGGAGAGTTAAATTTGGATGGTTTCAAAGACGTTTGTAAGCAAATGAAAGAAAAGTTTAATTTCAAATATATTGCGTCAACATTAAGAGAAAGCTACAGTGCTTCTGATAACGGATGGAGCGCATTGGTTTATGATGGAACAAATTTTCACCACACCAAAGAATATAAAGTACGTATTGTCGACCGTGTAGGAAGTGGAGATTCCTTTGCAAGTGGATTTATATACGGCTTAGTAGTTGGCAAATCAATGACGAATGCCGCTGAGTTTGGGGTTGCTGCTTCTGCATTGAAGCACACTATCCCAGGTGATTTAAACCACGCTACATTATCTGATGTGGAAGGATTAGTTGGTGGAGATGGTTCTGGTAGAGTTCAGAGATAATTTTTTAAGAGTCTATGAACGATGGTAGATAGTTCATGGTTTCTAGAATTTGATAGAAATGATAAGGGCGTTTTAATATGCTATCCGCTTATGCTGTTCAAGGAATTAGTCACAAAGCCAGTATCCACTGCTATCGTTAATACGAAAAAGTCCATGTTCAATAAAGATTTCATGGACTTTTTAGGTATTTTAGATTAACTTTTTTGGAAAAATTGAGTTGTTCACCAATCAATGTCAAATGAACTAAATTACTACAACGCAAATATCTAATCACCTAACAAACTAACCACCAAACCAACTAAAAAACTACAATATGATCATAGATACACTAGCAAACGCCGATAAATACACTTCACTTCATCCACTTTTTGCGAAGGCTTTTGAATACATCAGATCCACAGATTTAGATGCAATTGAAGAAGGGAAATATGAAATTTCTGAAGGATTAAAATCCATTGTTGCTACAAAAATCGGAATGACAGCGCAAGAATCTGAAGCAAAATTCGAATGCCACAACAACAACATCGATATTCAAATCTGCATTAAAGGAAATGAAACTTTCGGCTGGAAATCAAGAAATAACTGTACCAAACAAAAAGGCGACTACAATCCAGAAAAAGACGTTTTGTTTTTTAAGGATGAACCTTCCATGCACTTTACTTTAAATAGTGGAGAATTTGTGATTTTCTATCCAGAAGATGTCCACGCTCCAATGATTGGTGAAGACGAAATCAAGAAAATGGTGATAAAGGTTAAAAAATAAGCTCAATTTCAATTGATTTATAAAGGTTTAGGGTAATCTCTAAACCTTTTTTTATGACAAGAAAACAAAAAATTATTACAACAAAAACTATATTTTCGCCTTCATTATATGATGCGTTTAATTGTACTTTTCATTTTATCCTTTACTATTCTTAGCGCTTGCCAAAGCTCATCTCCTAAGAATGATCCTGAAAAAAGAATGTTTCAGTTTGAGCCTATCAAAGGCATCAAATATTATGAAGTGCGGAGAGCTTTTGAAAACGGAATCGCTTTTAATGATTTGGGCTTTCAGCAAGAACCAGAATGGGCAGTTAGATTTTTATCGGACACTATTGTTCAGGTTTATAGTCCATCATTAAATAAAATGATTGATTGCGATTTGATTTATAGTCATGATGCCGTATATAACTTTGCTCGAGAGTGGTTTAGAGTCAAGGAATTAAGTAAAGACAGTTTAATCCTCCAACGTTTAGAAGTGAATGGAAAAGTGATTGCCCACGATATCAGATCGGACGTTTATATGACTTTTTACTCTGAAAATTATCTTCAAAAAATCAATAAAACTGTTGAAGAATTACGTAAGGCTAGAAGCGTTGATTCTTTATATGTGAGAGATAAATCTGCCTTAGCAAATGCCCATCCAATAGATAGCAGTTATTTTTTCGCTGCTAGAAATCCAGTAGAATTTAAAACCAAAAGCAAAATTATTCAAATTGAAAAAGTTTCTACTGTAGATAAATTACAAAATCATTCTCGGTCTTTTGACTATTTGTACCCCGAATATAAAGTCATAATCTCCCCTGCTTATAAACAATTTGCTTATACCATATCTGCAGTTGTCGATACCACTGGACATTTGACAGTCTACAAATTTAACGCGATTGATGAGTACAAAGAAAATCGAAGAAAAGTGTTGCAGGGCATATTGGATATTTATATATCTAACTTATGTAAAGTAAAACCCGGTAGCACTTTAGGTATTAAACACAGCTCTTTAATTGTGCTGGACTTAATCGGCAAACCTTAACCATTTTCTATTTCAGAAGCAAATGTATTCGCTTTTTTCGCCAGTTCATGAGAAACATCTTTTGCTCTTGCAACGACATCAGATGATATTTCTCCTGCTCTTTTTACTAAATTTCCGCCATGCTTTTCAGCATTTAATTTAGTCTTATCAGCAAAATCCTTAACTGAATCAATGACATCACTTAGCTCTTGTTTCCCATTTTCGCTAGTCATAAAATAATATACTGCTGCACCTGCCGCAACACCTAAAATTACTCCCAATGCTATTTTTGATTTTGTCTTGTTTTCCATTTTATTTGAATTTTTATTTAAATATCTAAAGCCAATACCTTGCCAAAATAAAATCAACTATTAAAATAAAATAATAATTTACTTAAGCCAAAGCCTTTTGTATATGCATAAAATGATGTTTACAGTGCCAACTATAAGTGGCTAAAGTGAGTTTCAAGTCAAAACTTTTTTGCTGCTCAGGGTGGAAATACGTTCTATTGTAATCTTCGGGACTCATCCCATGCAAAAGAAAAATCCAGTGTTGGTGAATACCATCAATCATATTCAAGGAAAAATCTATGGGCAACTCATAGTCTCCCAATTTTGCAAAAGCAGCCTCATTATACGGTTTTATAGTTGGGTTTTCTTCTGTTAGTGTCCATTTAAATCTTAACAAAGCATTCATATGGCTATCAGCACAATGGTGAATAACTTGTTTTATTGTCCAACCATCAGGTCTATAAGGAGTGGCTAACGCTTCAGAATTCAAGTTTTCAACTTCTTGTCTTAACAATTTTGGGAATTGTCTAATCGTATCGATAAAATCTTCTATTTCTACTAAAGTGTAGTCATCCGCAAGTACAAACCTACCAATCGGATATTTTAATTTTTCTAAATTATTTTCCATATTTCTTTAAGCCATTACCGACACCATTTTTAAAGCATGACTACCCAAACTCTTATCGCCATGTAATTGAAAATATTGACCTGCCTCTTCTATATTAATCCCTTTAGAAAATAACAACCATGCAATTTGCTGATCTATGTAAACCAATGCATTTGGATCTTCTACTTCATTATTTATAAAACTCCAAAAGCTTCTTTCTTTCATGATAGCCCAAGAATTTCCTGCATCACCCACCACCTCCACTTTTACAATGGTACCTATTGGTGCTTTAATTTTTAAATAAGTATAGGGTAGGGCTTGTATTGCGGTTTGTAAATAAGGTGAATAAAACTCGGGAGTTAACAACTTTTGGTCGTTGACTGCGTATCTGATTTGCTGTTGATGCAACCATCTCTCTGTGTATTCGCGAGCAATATCAAACCAATTTTCAGAATGTTCTTTACCAGCCCAACGAACTGGAAAAATAGCCATTTCGAAAGGATCTAGATCAGCAAAATAATCTAAAAGTTCGTCTTGGTATTTTTCAATCATCTCGATAATGATAGTCGGGCTAAGTCTTTTCATAGCTGAAACCCAGTCAGCATTTAAACCGTTTAAAAAACTAACCATTTCTTCAGAAGTTGCAAATTGTTTATTCTTTAAAAAAGAATATCCATCTCTTCCCAGAGATAAACGCCTCAGATTAGTATCTAATAAATGTACTGTAACATCTTTTACTGTCCACTGAGAGCAAACTGTTTTTCTTTCCCAATCATGAGGCTTGAGACCTTTAAGCAAATCTATTAATGCTTTGTTTAGAGAGGGGAATATGGGAATTACGTCAATCATAAGAAAAGAAGTAATATTCCTCTTACGAGGATTTTTTGATTCGATTAAAAATACATGATTTTTTCAAAAAGACGACAACTTATTCATGTAATTTTACACTATTAAAACCATAAAAATATGGTCTCATGAAATTTTTTGTGTTCGGATTACGTTAATTTAGCCATATGATAAAAAAACATTTGTGGATTATCTTGTTGATCCTTTCTATAAACACTTATGCACAATATAAGCCTGATGTAATTGTTTTTGGTGGTTCTGTCGTTGGAGCTTCAACGGCCATCCAGGCTGCCCGAAGTGGTGTTAAAACTTTATTAATACTACCCGACGAAACCTTATTGAGTAACCCTACATTATCTTTAGAGGTTCCTGCCTTTGATTTAGGATTATGGAAAGAATGGAAAGAAGCTTATAAATTAGCCTCTGATTCAGCTAAAACCACCCCTGAAAAAGTACTAGAAACTATCATTAGCAAGACCAATAACTTACAAGTTATTAAAGCTGCAATTCCTAACAAAATTGAAGAGAAAAAGAATGGTTGGGAAGTCACTATTCCCTTAAAAGGTAAAAACGAGGATATCAAATGTAAGGTGATTGTTGATGCTACTTCTGATTATAAAAGCTCGCCTATAAATTCATTGGGGATCATTACTTTTGATGAAAAAGGGAAATTTGTACCCTTGGTGAATTACAGTACTGAACAAAAAAATGAGCCTTATCTACAATTACAAAAACTATACAGAACTAGTGGTGCTGCAGGTTTTGGTAAGGATAGTAGCTTAAACTACATTCCACTTGGTGTATTTATCCCTCAGGAAAAACCAAATCTGATTATTGTTTCAACGGCTGCGTTGAAAGATTTTAGTAAAGATGATTTTCAAAATGTAGCCCTTTGGACAAATATTGGGCAAGCTGCTGGCGCTTTAGCGGCTTTCGGACCATTTTTCGACACCACCCCGTCAAAGGCAAATATCCGCTTAACACAAGCAGAAATGTTTACTTATAAAAGTTTTCTTTATCCTGTTTTAGATGTTGAAGTTACTGATAGTGCTTTTTATCCTATCCAAAAAATCATCGCTAGCGGACTTTTGAATTTAGATTTTAAGACTGGTAAATTCAATCCCGAAGAAAAAGTTAAGATTAGTGATTTTACCGCTGTGATGAGTAAGATTTATCCTAGATCAAAAATTTGGTTTTTAGAAAATAAAAAAGTTTCTGATTTAAGCTCCAAAGACCTAGTTTCTCTAATTAGTTTTACAGCTGCAAAAGATCCATATAATGTAAATAAAGAAATCTCTTCAGATTGGGAATCTAAATACCATTTTGATAGTTCTTTTAATAATGATCATCTCATCACCAAAAAAGAGATGACTATTTTATTTGAAGTATATCTTCACCCATTTAATATCAATGTAGATTTTAATGGTTATTATTTAAGATAAACTGCTTAAAAAATCACCTGAAATAAAAAAGCTCTCCGAAATTCGGAGAGCTTTCTATTTCAGTTATTTCTGATTCTCTATCCTTTCGGCTTTAAAATCAAATCAATTCTTGCAATTGCATCCATCAAATGCGCTTTTAAGATGGCATTATTATAACGAGGTAATGCTCTTTTAATTTCTGATTGTAAATTAACTAATTCTAATCTAGCCATTGGCGTGATATCAGTTTTTGTAGGATCTACACTTGTAATACCATATCTTGCTAAAGTAGCTGCCATTGCTGGGTCGCCTGGTGATAATAGAAACTCTAAACGATCAATATAAGCTCTTTGTAAATTTCTACGATAAACATCGATATTAGCTCCTGTTTTAAGTTCAGACCAAATACCGTCATGTAAATCACTAAATAACTCATCTAAAGCATAGGCCTTATTGCCATTTTTTGCGGAATTATCAATTACTCTGGCTAACCTAGCTGGATCTAAAATTCCGTTTAAAGAACTCACTTGCATTCTTCTGATTTTTTCAATCATCTCTGCATTATCAAACTTAGCTAATTCTGCATCTTCAAACATCCATTTTGGAGTTTTAAATGCCTGATCAACTATAAATTGTAGCGATTCCTTTTGCTTTTCTTTAGCTACATGCGTATAAACAGCGCCTTTTTGATCATAGGTTTTATCGTTCTCGTAAATACCACCAATGTTGGCTCTAACATGTCCCATATAACGGTTAAACTGAGTCATCACCTGACCATAAAGGTTCTCTAAATCTTCGTAAGGTTTTCCTTCTTGGTAAGTCCATTTTTCGATATTTGGAAGAATACGCTTAAGGTTTGCAATTCCGTATGCTGAAGCTTTAACAGCATCATCCCCTAAATCTTCAGATTGTGATCTTGGATCAACTGGGTTTCCAGTTTGTTGTCCATAGAAATAAAGTGGGTTTCCAGCTCTTTCTACTGTCCACTTGTTCAAAATCTTAGACTCATCATCAACAGGTTTTCCAAAATAGCTATAACCCCATTTCAAAGCCCATTTATCATACGCCCCAATACCAGGGTATAATTGTGTTACCCCATCGCCTGGTTGTGCAATATAGTTGAAACGAGCATAATCCATTATTGATGGCGCTGTTCCTCCCATTTTATTGGTAAAAGATGGTGAACGTAATGAATCAACTGGGAAAGCAACACTAGACCCAAAATTGTGTGCCAATCCCAATGTATGTCCAACTTCATGAGAGGAAACAAAACGAATCAATTCTCCCATTACCTCATCTTTAAATTGCGGTAATCTTGCTGCTGGATTTACAGCTGCAGTTTGAACAAAGAACCAATCGTGAACTAAACTCATTACATTATGATACCAACCAATATCAGACTCCATAATTTCTCCCGAACGTGGATCAGAAACATGAGGACCATAAGCATTCTCAATATCAGAAGCAAAATAACGGATAGTAGAATATCTGGCATCTTCTGGAGACCAGTCAGGATCATTAGTTGGTGCTTCCATCGCTGTAATTGCATTCTTAAAACCTGCGGCTTCAAAAGCAACATTCCAATCTTTAACACCTTGTATTAAATAAGGTCTCCATTTTTTTGGAGTAGCCGGATCAATATAATAAACAATTTGTTTTTTTGGTTCAACCAATTCTCCTCTAGCATAAGCCGCAGGATCTTTTGGTTCTAATCGCCATCTTGAAACGTAACGCGTTACTGTTGCTTTTTGAGCGTCAATGCCGTAATCAGTTTGCTTTCTTGAAAAGAAACCAACCCTATCATCATATAATCTTGGCTCCATTGGTGTTTTAGGCAAAAGCACCATAGAAGTATTTAACTCTACCGTTACTGAACCTAAAGAACCATCTCCCGGAGGCGAACTAGCAATATATGTTTTTACATTTCTTGCTTCAATATTAATGGGGAAAGATTTGATAGTATCGATATATGATCGAGCATCATCTAATCTGGTAATTTTATACTCTGTTTTCGAACTTTGTTTTAAACCTAAGGCTTGTACATCCTTAGAAAATAAATCAGTAACATCAATTACAACGCCCGCAGAATCTTTACTTAAGGATTTAATATCAAAAGAGGCCAAAATTGGCGATAAGTTTGAATTCTTTACAGATTCATACATATCAGTTCCTTCAGCAGCAATGTTAGTATAGGATGGTACGCGTATCATCACCTTATCTCCTTTTTTCTCCCAAACCCAAACTTGTTCATTTACTTCCTCACCACCGTAAGTACCTTTAACAGCTGGTACTTTTACATAACGGGTTACCGCCAACATATCTCTTCCGAAAAGAGAATCTGGAATTTCATAAAAATATTTACCATCTAAAAAATGGACAGTAAACAAGCCTTTATCGCTTTTAGCTTTTTCAGTAATTACCTCTTTATAAGGTTTAATACCAACATCTTTTTTTGCTCCTGCAGGACCTGCTGGTTTGGCTGATGCACTAGTAGTGGATGAAGCCGCAGGTGTTACTGCCTTCTTTTGAGCAGAACATGCAGCAATTGCTACTGATAAAGACAGCACTCCAACAACCTTTAAGAGTTGTAAGTTTTTCTTCATACGTTTGGTTTTTTCAGTTTTTAATAAATCTAATGTATCAATAACAGCTTTTAAACTGCTATGATTAACTACTTTGTTACTTAAATTGTTTATTTGGGCGCAAACCTTATCACCCAAAAAAGGGATCGGGATAAGCCTATACGTTTTAAGTGCTCGTCCGATAAAACAGAACAGTGGACTTTCCACTACTCTCCTTGTTTGCCAACAGCCATGCCTCAAGCTTTAACTACTTCTTCTCCACATAACCATCAGATTCTGCTTCCTCTGGTTCTCCTTTAGGTTCTGGCTCAAAACTTCTTTGACCACGGCCTCCACTTACCAAGGTTAAATCCTGAGTAGCCTTGTTGCCATTTAGGGTTACGGTGACTTTATATTTTCCAGCAGGAAGATAGAAATTATCGCTTTCAGCCTTTTTAATAGGTTCATCAGCTTTTAAAGCAATTTTTAAAGTTTCAGCTTTTGTTTTATCAAATGTGAAATGATAAGTTGCAAAATTTAAACCTACTTCGGCGTTATCTATAAAGCTGTTAAGTTCTATACCATCTGTAGTGCTAATGGTAATAATTGCTGTACCTGTTTGGTTGGCATAATATGGAATCTCTAACTTAGGCTCAAAAAACTCTCCATTATACATTTTCCTGCCCCAACTTTGACTCACATTTACGCTTTCCATCGAAAATAAACTTACCGGCTTAGCCATCACATCTGCATCAATTTTTTCTAATTCTTTTACATCTGCTTTCCATAAAGAACGTCCGTGTGTAGCCACAATTAATTCATGTTCTCTAGGCTGAACCGCCACATCATGTACGGCAACGGCAGGCAAGCCTCCGCTAAAAGCGAAAAAGCTGATTCCTTTATTGATACTCACATATAAACCGTGATCAGTACCTACATACAAGATGTTCTTATTTTCAGGATCTTCCTTAATCACATTCACAGGTTCTGAAGGTAAATTCAATCCTATTTTTTCCCATGTCTTTCCATAATCTTTCGACTGGTATACATAAGAATTAAAGTTATCCCAACGATAGCCGTTTAAAGACACATATACGGTTCCTTCCTCAAATTTTGAAGGATAAACTTGGGAAATCCACAAATCATCGGGTAAACCTTTTGAAATATTTTCCCAATTTACACCGCCATCTTTAGTGACATAAACCAAACCATCATCGCTTCCGGTATAAATTAATCCAAATTTTAATGGCGATTCTTCCACCGTACTTAAAGTACCGAAAGTAACATCTCCTTTTTTGCCTCCTTTAGTTAAATCGGGCGAAATTGCAACAAAATCTGTTGCTTTATTTAGCGACCTAAATAATTTATTAGCCCCAAAATAAATCACATCCATATTGTGTTTCGAAATATGAATAGGTGCTTCCCAATTCCAACGCAAAGGTCTTTCGCCTAAATCATGCTTTGGCTGAAAAGGCATTCTTTCACCAGTCTCCTTATTGTATCGGTTATAATTACCATACTGCGAGCCTGAGTAAATCAAGTTGTTATCTCTGGTGTCAATCACTACCTGCATTCCATCTCCACCACCAACTCTTTTATATGGATATTCGCCATCAGCATACCACCCATAATCGAATTTATAGTTTGATGGGCCCATCCAAACGCCATTATCTTGCAATCCTCCGTAAACATTATAAGGCTTTGCCATATCAAAATTCACTGAATAGAATTGACCAACGGCTGGTGTATTTGCCTTGAACCAAGTTTTACCATCATCGTAAGAGATATTTAAACCTCCATCATTTCC
The DNA here is from genome assembly GCA_018828585.1 of Bacteroidota bacterium. Taxonomy (GTDB): domain Bacteria; phylum Bacteroidota; class Bacteroidia; order Sphingobacteriales; family Sphingobacteriaceae; genus Pseudopedobacter. The sequence goes on along the minus strand of JAHJVW010000061.1, from coordinate 11,536 downwards.
GTTGATAATATGTCCGTCTTTATTTGGATCTGCCCATAGAGAATGATGATCTGAGTGAACATTTGCTGCATCAATAGATTTAAAAGTTTTACCGCCGTCTTCTGATTTCCAAATTGGAACACCCATAATGTATACTTTATCAGGATTTGTTGGAGATACCGTTATTTGACCAAAGTAGTAGCCATAAGTATTATACAAACCTTTCAAATCCATTACATTTACTTTTCTCCAGGTGGCACCTGCATCATCAGAACGGTAAACTTCTGCTTCTTTTGGTGGAGCAGAGAAAACTGAAGTGTAAGGATCGTCAATAAACTCAGCTATTGCCTGAGGCTTAATCTCGTCATTAGCTACTTTTTCTTTTACTGATTTACTTGTGTATTTTTCCGGGAATCTATTTTCCTTTAAAAAAGTCGTTAACTTCTTGTCATCTAGCGCTGCAAACTCGTTTTTAGTGATTTTGGAAAAAGTTTCAATGGTATAATCATCCTTTTTATTCTCGTCTTCTTTTTCCTTATCTCTAGGGAATTGATTGTCTAAAATCGCGTAGATAATTTGAGGATTTTTAGGATAAATGGCCAAACCAATTCTACCCACACCGTCTCCAGTAGGGAAACCACTACTTCCATTAGTTATTAAAGTCCAAGTGTTTCCTCCGTCAGTAGATTTATAAATTCCAGAAGTACTTCCTGCTTCTACAAAATTCCAAGCTTTACGTTCGCGATGCCAAGTTGAGCTATATAAAACATCTGGGTTTTTAGGGTCAATTGCTAAATCTATTGCTCCTGTAGTATCGTCAACGAATAAGGTTTGTTTCCAAGTTTTACCACCGTCTATTGTTTTGTAAACTCCACGTTCTTTATTGTTAGAATATAAGTGGCCAATGGCAGCTACCCAAGCAATATCCGGGTTGGTTGGATGTAATTTTAAACGACCAATATGCTGAGTCTCTGGCAAACCCATATTTTGCCAGGTCTTGCCCCAATCTGTTGATTTATAAATTCCATTTCCTGAATAAGAGGAACGGCTGCTATTATTTTCACCTGAGCCTACCCAAATCACTTTATTTTTCCAATCTACAGCGATATCACCTATCGTCATTGTTGCTTCCTGTTGAAACATGGGTTCGAAAGAAATACCGTTATTGGCAGAATACCATAAACCACCAGATGCGTAAGCCACAAAGAAATGGGTAGGGTCATTTTCGTCAACATCAACATCAACCACACGCCCACTCATCACCGTTGGTCCTATATTTACGAAAGGTAAATTCTTCACCAAAGAATTATCAATTAATTCTTGTCGATTTTTAAAACTTGCCATTCTGTCTGCTGCAGAAGTTGATGCTGGGGGTTGAACTATTTTCTTATTTTTTTGGGCATTAACCTGAAAGCTTAACATTGTTAAACCAATGATAGGGAGTAGAAATTTGGACATAGAAATTCGTTTAGAATTTCTAATATAAAGAAAAATTATGTGTTGAGATTTTGTAGCAGATTAATTACAAAATTAAATACGGCGTTTAAGGGTCAATACACCTCTTATCAACTCATCTCCCCTACCAATTTCTATGTAGAGGTTTCTTCCATCTCTAGATTTTAGAATTTCGGTGATTTCATCAATAGTCATTTTACTGGTAAGTTTGAAATTGATACTTAAAATTTCATCATTTTTTTGAATCCCGAACTCATCTGCAGGAGAACGAGATTCTACCCTGTTTACAAAATAATGAGTAAAATTATCTCCTGAGCTGGTTAATTCCATTCCACTCATGTCATGCTCAAAAGGTTCTTTAAAATTACTATTAGGTTTTAAGTAAATACAGCTATTTCCATAATCAAAAATTATTTCGAAACGCTTTAACAGTTGATTTCCTATACTTCCGTTTCTTGGAATAGAGAATGCTTTAGCCGCCACATCATCATATAAAGGAAAAGATGCAATTGGATTTTTTATTTCATATCTACCAATTTTAATACGATCCACTCTACCAATAAAACCATTAATATTACCTGCTAAACCTACACCTAAGTTTGCTTGCATAAATTTATCGTTTAAAGGAAACGCTTCATTTTTATAAGATTCTAATGAAAATGGATGACCAGCACCTGTATCAATAATTAATTTCAAAAGCATTTTTTTATTTTCACCTTGCTCTGCCAAAACATTTAGATAAGGCTTATTTTGTTCTATACTAATCGGGATTTTTAGTCCTTTCCTCACTAACCTAGATTTTTGATTATTGTACAAAGTGAAGTACCCAGCATCATAATATATTCTTACTAAAAAACTTGCAAAAAAGTCGTACCCAATGAGCCCATGAATAGGCATTCCCGCATAACCTGAAAGATTAAAAACATCTTTATCCAGAACTGCTGCGGAAGTATTTATAGCCACTGCCGAGCCTATTTGAACATTTAAAAAAGGTGTTGTAAAAGCATCTATCTGTTTACCTTCGCCCAGACCAGAAATTTCAATTCTTCTAAGATATTTTAGATTTAAAGAGTCTTTAAGTTTTGGATCTGTAATAATCATTATTCCAACCCCCGAATCAAGTATAAAATTGAAAGGACCTTTTTCATTAATATAGGTGCTCATCACAATTAATCCTCTAGCTTTTGTAAAGCTAATTTGCTCTCTTTTTCGATTTCCTTTAAATTGATAGGTAGATTGAGAAAATACTGGCTCAATTAATGTGCATACGCATATTATCAAAAATAAAATTGTTTTTTTTAAAAGGCTTATCATGCTGGTTACAAAGCAATTTAAAGATTAAATACCTAATTGAAAAGACAATTAAAAAAACATTATGTTTCAATTTATTAATTTGCACATCCTAAGTTAAAACAATGAAAATAAATAACTATACACTTTTAGTTGGAATCATCTTGTTGATTACTTCTTGTTCTGTTCAAAAAAGTATGGTATTGCCTTACCAAAATATAAGTAATGAACTGAAGGTATCTCCAGTAAACCAACAACATCAGGTTGGATTTATCTTAAAAGAAATAGGAAGTACTAAAAGTATGGTGGAACAAGAAGCCGACCATTATTTTACACCTGCATCAAACACTAAACTTTACACATTTTATACTGCCTTAAACATGTTGGGCGACTCTATCCCCACGTTTAAATATGTTGTTAAAAATGATTCGTTAATTATTTGGCCTATGGCGGATGCTTCCTTTCTTCATCCAGATTTTAAAAACCAACCTGCTTTTGATTTTTTAAAAAATTCGAATAAAACCATCTATTTGGTTACTGGAAGATATAGTGGAGAAAAATTTGGACCAGGATGGAGTTGGGGTGATTACAATGATTATTATCAGACTGAAATTACTGAGTTACCTATCTATGGAAATGCTATAAATATTACTGCGACAGCAAAAGGTGAAATTAAATATTCACCCGATGTAGCTTCTCTTTATTTAAGTGAAATTGAAGTATCCCCAGCGGCAAAGAAAGTAGTACGTGACTTAGGAAGTAATAACTTATCTGTCCCTAAAAGAGTATCAGCTAATTATCAACAAATTGTTCCTTTACATTTAAGTAAGGGGATTATAGAAAATTTATTGACCGATACCTTATTGGCTACGGGGATGGTAACTAAACCCTTAAGAAATTTAGAATGGAGAAGTATCCCAGCAAATGCAAAAACATTTTATAGCATCGCTTCAGATACACTTTACCAACACATGCTACAACCCAGTGATAATTTTATGGCTGAAGAAATATTATTGAATTGTGCTGCAGCAAAAAACTTAAGTATGAACACCGATAGTGTGATTGCTTACTCGAAAAAGAATTATTTGAATGATTTACCCGATAAGATAGCATGGGCTGACGGGTCGGGACTTTCTAGATATAATTTGTTTACGCCAAGAGATATGGCTGCTCTTCTACAAAAAATTTATGATAAAGTTGGCAATGAAAAACGGCTATTCAACTTATTGCCGAATGGAGGGAAATCTGGAACCATCAGAAACATGTTTAAAACAGGTGAATCTCCTTTTGTTTTTGCAAAGTCGGGAAGTTTAGCCAATAACTATTGTTTAAGTGGATACCTAATTGGTAAGAGTGGCAAAAAATATATCTTCTCCTTTATGAATAACAGCTTTGTAAGCCCAACATCTGAGATTAGAGCTGAGGTAGAACGAGTGTTAACTTTTATACATGATAACTATTAAAGTTTTTTCTCAAAGCAAAAACTAGTTTCAAGTCCTGCATATTGACCATAATTAGGAATAATCTGATAATTACATTTTTGATAAAGCCTGATGGCTTCGGGCTGGTTATTACCAGTTTCTAAAATACATTTTTGGTAACCTAAAGATTTTGTCCAATTTTCTAATTGCGTTAAAATTTGAGCTGCAATACCTTGATTTCTGTGACTTCCCTTTACGAACATCCTTTTAATTTCCATCGTTTGGTGGTCAAATTCTTTAATAGCACCACAACCTATGGATTTTTTATCGGCGTAAGCCACAATCACATTTTTAATAAAATCTACTTTGTTAAATTGCGCATAAAACTGATGTATTTCGCCGTCTCTAATCTTTAAATCTTGATCTAAAAGGACAACTAAATTTTGAAAATCTAAATCTTTAGCATTCGTTTGAATAAAATCAATCATCAATTAAAAGCTGAGTTCTAATAAAATTGGACAATGGTCTGAATGTTTGGCTTCGGGTAAAATTGTAGCTCTTTTTAGGTTTCCCTCTAAAGCGATGGTAACCAAGTGATAATCAATTCGCCAACCTAAATTCTTCCCTCTTGCTCCAGACCGATAACTCCACCAGGTATAATGGTGTGGCTCTGGATTGAAATGACGAAACGTATCTATAAAACCTGAATGAACAAACTGATCCATCCATTCTCTTTCTTCGGGTAAAAAGCCAGAAGAGTTGGCGTTAGATTTTGGGTTATGAATATCAATGGGTTTATGGCAAATGTTATAATCGCCAGAAATCACCAATTTTGGAAAATCAATTTTTAGTTTGTCGATATAATCAGCAAAATCCTCTAAAAAACGATATTTAAAATTTTGACGTTCTTCTCCGCTAGAGCCTGATGGAAAATAAGCGCTAATCACAGAAAAATCTTTAAAATCGGCTCTAATTACTCTACCTTCCCGGTCATAATCTTCAATTCCACAACCGTATTCTACGTGTTCAGGTTCTACTTTACAAAAAATAGCTGTGCCGCTATAACCTTTTTTTTCGGCAGGATACCAATAATGTTTATAGCCCAATTGCTCGAGAACAACAATATCTAAAATTTGATCGGGCGTGGCTTTTATTTCTTGTAAACAAACTATATCGGCATCGGTTGCTTGCAACCATGCAAACCATTCTTTATTAATTGCAGCTCTGATTCCGTTTACGTTGTAAGAGATAATTTTCATGAATTTATTGACTAATTTCTTTTAGAAGCTTTCGCAACTCTTTCCCTTCTACCAAACTTACGGTCATATGAATATCTGTTAATGGTCGATTATTGCCATCAATTTTTACTGTACAAATATTATCTACCATTTGAATGCCTTTTACCACTTCGCCAAAAACAGTATAGTTTTGATCGAGATGTGGAGTACCCCCAATAGTTTTATAAACCTCTCTTTGCGCTACAGGAATTTTACGACCCTTTAATCTATTTTTTTCAAGAGAATCCAATTCCACATCAGTAAATTTTTTACCCTGCACAATGTAAAACTGAGAAGCACTAGAAGCCTTTTCTGGATTGTTGTCTCGGGCAGCAGCCAAAGCTCCTTTTTTATGAAATAAAGTTGGAATAAACTCGGCCGGTATGGTATAACCAAGATCACCCTCGCCCAACTGTTTTCCTGGTTCGGCAGTCTTAGAATCTGGATCACCACCTTGGATCATGAAAGCTTGAATCACACGGTGAAAAAGGGTTTGATTTAAGGTGCCCTCATTTACCAACTTAATAAAATTATCACGATGCTTTGGCGTTTCGTTATATAATTTGAGATAAACCTCGCCATAATTGGTACTGATTTTTACATAAGTGTTTTTAGGTTTGGCAGCAAATGTGGCTAAGCTAAGAAAGCTAAAAATAATTAGAAATATCTTCTTCATATTAATTTTCAAGATTTAAACTTCGTTAAATATATATATCTTCAAAATATTTTACTATTAAAGTTTTCATCAACATTTCTTGCTCTAATATATTATACGCAGGTATGGTTTTCATTCTTTTCCAATGGGGCCAGCCGTCTTGATCTTGACCTTCTAATTCGTAAAAGCCCAATTCAGAAAATAAACGACAATTGGCAATATGCATTAATTCTTCTTTTTGTCGTTTGCTAAACTTACGCGGACCTTTTCCTAGTTCTTGTACTCCAATTAAAAAAAGAATGACTTTTATATCTGGCTTTTCATTATCAAACTGTAGGGCGAGCTTTTGTTGTAGTAACGAAAACTTTTGATTTACTTCTGCTGGTTTCATGTTTGACAAATATAGGCGGAGAAAAACAAAACACCAATCATACAATTGAGTAATTAACGTTAACATTGCAATATGAATGTTACTTTCAATAAAAATTAGATTAGTAAATTTGCTTTTAATGGCTTTGAGAAAGTATTTGAGTATTCTAATCGCTTTATCGTTAACATTCTCTATGTTGAGTGCAGCGGTGCCTTTGCATAATATTCTCCACCAACATTATTTTGTTAAAGCTGATACCTGCGGAAATAGCTGTCAAAAACACTTGAAAAATTATAGCAAACCCTGCTGCACAACATCTGATGCTGTTTTTCTTGCAACATTAACCAAATCATTTATTGATTTTAAAGTTTACAGACACCTACAACAAATATTAGGAATAGAAAAATCTCAAAATTATTTTCAATTTTTTCATTTTTCTAAGAATAAGGCCCCACCTATTCTGTCTTAATTTTTAAAGACTCCTATTCATTCCTCAAAAGGGAAAATCATTATTTAACAGAACAAAATGAAACGTATATTATATAGTTTATTATTAATTTTTTGTGTCTCCTCATTGGCCTTTTCGGCTGATATTACTTTTTCTGGTAAAGTAATAGACGCACAAACTAAAGAGCCTTTACCAGGCGCAACCATTACTATTCAGGATTTAAAAATTAGTGCCATAACAGACTTAAATGGCACATTTAGTTTTAAAAGAATTCCTGATCAAGGAAAATTTCTTATTCAGATTTCTTATTTGGGATATAAGTACCTAAATAAAACAATAGATTTTTCAACAACAAAAAGTATTGTTTTTGCACTTCAACCCAGCTTAATTGAAGCCAATGAAGTGGTAGTTACAGGAACTGTCACTGGTGCTGATAGCAAGAAAAACAGTACCTCTGTTGGCGTTTTATCGCATGAGGAAATGCTAGACCGCTCTTCAACAAACATTATTGACGCGGTTTCTAAAGTTGCTGGTGTTTCACAAATCACCACCGGCCAGGCAATTTCCAAGCCCGTAATTAGAGGCTTATCTTATAATAGAATAGTTACTATAAACGATGGGGTAAAGCAACAAGGCCAACAGTGGGGTGATGAACATGGTATAGAGATTGACCAATATTCTGCTGATAGAATTGAAGTTTTAAGAGGTGCAGCCAGTTTGCTTTATGGTGCTGATGCTCTTGGTGGAGTCATCAATATTTTAGAGCCCCTAACTGTGCCTGAGGGAACCATTAAAGGCGAAGTTTTAACCAATTATTCTACAAACGGAGGTTTAAGCGCCACATCAGCTATGCTAACGGGTAATCGTGATGGTTTTGTTTGGAGAGGAAGAGGAACTTTTAAAAATGCTTATTCCTTTAAAACTCCAGATTACTATTATCCAAACTCCGGTTTTAATGAAGCCTCTGGCGAGGCGATGTTAGGTTTAAACAAATCTTGGGGTTATAGTCATTTAAATATAACCTCTTTCAATAATAATATTGGTTTTTACGAAAATACCAGAGATGCACAAGGTAATTTTATAAATGCACAAGGAAATCCTTACACCTTAAAACAGTTAAAAGAGCGTGAATTAGAATCCCCAAATCAAGCTATTTCTCATTTTAAAGTTGCCTCTAATAATAATTTTCTTTTCAAAAAAGGGAACTTGAAATTAGATCTTGGCTTTCAGAATAATGTCAGAAAAGAGCTTTATGAAGCTGTTCCAAAATTATATTTCGACCTCAATACTTATAGTTTAGATGCTAAATATTATTCACCAGAAAAAAATGGCTGGCAACCAACTTTTGGCTTAAGTTCTGATTATGCAAAAAGCTTAAATAAGGGTGAAGAGTTTCTAGTACCTAATTACAGCAACTATGGTATTGGCGTATTCTATTATTTGAATAAAAACTGGGATAACTCCAGCTTTAATGCTGGAATCAGATACGATTACAGAAATAATAAAGGCGAGTCTTTATTTATTGGTGGACAACAAAAATTTACTGCCTTCGAAAATCACTTTTCTAATTTAAGTGGCGCAATAGGTTTCACTCATCAATTCTCAGATCGATTTAATATCAAGACTAATTTAAGTACAGGTTTTAGGGCACCCAACCCTGCAGAACAAGCTTCAAACGGAGTGCATGAAGGAACTTTTAGATATGAAATGGGTAATTATAATTTAAAGGCGGAAAAAAGCTATCAAGCTGATCTATCATTCCAATACAGTATAGAGACCTTTGATTTTAATTTGAGCTTTTATAATAATTACATGAATGATTACATCTACTTGTCTCGAAAAAATAATGAAACCATTATTGCCACAGGTGAGAACGGACAGCCAGAAACTTTCCCTTTGTATAGGTATACCCAAGACAATGCAGATTTGTATGGAACCGATGCCAGCCTAATTTTTCACCCGGCAAAGTTCTTACATTTTGAGAATACTTATAGCTTTGTACATGCACAAAATCTCGCCTTAAACAGACCATTACCTTTTATTCCTGCCTCCAGTTTAAGAAACGAGTTAAAGATTGAACCAAAGATCAAAGGCTTAAAGAGCTTTTATACGTCTATAGGTTTAGATAATTATTTTGCACAAAATAGAGTTGATAATTTTGAGACCACCACTGTAGGCTACTCCTTATTAAAGGCTGGAGTTGGCGCTTCCTTTAATCTAGGAAAACAATTGGTTCGCCTTAATATTTCAGGAAATAACCTTTTAGATAAGAGGTATTACGACCATTTAAGTCGTTTTAAACCAGGCCGTTTAAGTAGTACTGACGCTACTTTTGGGATTTATAATCCTGGTAGAAATGTAACATTTGGAATTTATGTGCCTTTGAGTATTTAAACTTTAATGATATTTTAAACCCCAGCAAAGGTTTTGCTGGGGTTTTATTTTATCTGAAGTTCGAAAATTACTTCTTTTAAAATTATATAAGTTACAATTATATAGAACTGTGTGAAATATTTTTGATGCGTCAATATTATTAATTAAAGTTTTAGGGAGTTTTTATTTTTAATTCCTTTGTTTTTCTTTAAATCTTCTACATCATTTTCGTACTTTTTTCTTAATTCTTTAAATTCAGTTGATTCATAAAGCTTTTTCAAATCTTCCATTTTCTCTTTCCATTCTGGCGAGTCGAACTTTTTTTGCAATTCTTCTCCATTCTTCTGAATTGCAGCCATTTTCTCTTTCCATTCCGGAGAGTCGAATTTCTTTTGCAAGTCTTCTCCATTCTTTTGAATTGCGGCCATTTTCTCTTTCCATTCTGACGAGTCGAACTTTTTTTGCAAATCTTCTCCATTCTTTTGAATTGCAGCCATCTTCTCTTTCCATTCTGGTGAGTCGAATTTCTCCTCCATGACTTTAAACTTAATTTTTAAACTATCTGGTAGTTCATCTAATGAATGGTAAACTACCTTTTTACCGTCTTTATTTAGATAAGTCATTTGGAATTTCTTCGAACTATTTTTGACAGAATCTGTGTCAGATTTTGAAAATAATGGCTCAATTAAAGATTTAAACTTGATAATTTTTGGCTTTGTAATTACTAATTCTTTTGTTTCTTTAACCTTTACTTCTTGTTTTTTAGCTGGATTAATCCAAGCTATAGAAGCGATTATTGCAATGGTTAAAGTAATAATTAGAAAATGTTGCTTAGGGTTAACATAGTTTGTTTTCATGTTTGTTATTCTTTTAATGCGTTGATATAAATGTTGATTATTTCCAATTGCTGCTAATGAAAGTGCTGGAGTTTGTTTGTTTTTTAGTACCTCTAATTCCAAAAGGGTTTGGGCATAACTTATAGGCCTACCTGTGAAATTTACTGCTAAATCATCACAAGCATGTTCTCTTTCTATATTTATAAACTTTGCCGTAAGCCATACAAATGGGTTGAAAAACAGCAGAGTTTCTATACATGATTTGATAAGGTTGAGCAAATAATCATTTCTGCGGATATGAGAAAGTTCGTGATATAAAATGGCCTCTATTTGCCAAGTATCTAATTGGGTTGCTAATGCGATAGGGAATAGAACAACAGGTTTAAAATAACCTATAACTAAAGGAACATTAACTTTAGAAGAAAGATAGAAGTCAACTTTTTTACTAATGTTTAACTGAGATAACGCGGTAAAAAAAAATACCTCCCACTGTGCAGATATTGGTGAAATATGAGCATGTTTTAATTTTTGAAGCTTTTGATACCCAAACAGTAAAACACTTGCTTGTAAGAAAACACCAATAACATAGGCTAAAACTATTATAGGCAGATAAACTTCTAGCTTATAAAAAAAGTTATTATTTAAGTTTGATAAATCTTGAAATCCTATACTATTAAGAGTGATATTTTCTATCAGCAAATCATTGTTTGGCAACTGAAAAAAGCTAAAGAATGTAATGAAGAAACTAATAAACATCATGAACAAAGCGGCAAAAGATAAATTATACTTTGCTTTTGCATTGTTTTTAAAACGTATTGCAAATACAATAAATAAAGTAGCATAAATTATTGCTCCTTGCCATAAAGAGTGGATAATTGTCCAACCGATGGCTTTAATAAGGTTATTTATTAATCCTTCCATTATTAATTGTCTTTAAGTTTATCTAAATACTCTTTGATTAAATTTATCTCTTCTTCACTTGCTGTTTTATTACCTAATGCCTGCATTACTAATCTGGCAGCAGAACCATTAAAAACATTATCAATCATTTTATTCACTAGTAATTGCTGCGTTTTCTCTTGATTGATTAATGCCCTATAAATATGGGTTCTAGAACTGCTATCACGTTCTACTAATTTTTTCTCCAGCATAATCTGCATTAGTTTAAGTGTAGTCGTATATCCAGAATCTTTCTTATTTAATGCTTCATGTACTTCTCTAACCGTACAATTACCCTTATTCCACAATACCTGTAGAATTTCCATTTCTCCTTCTGTTGGCTTCACACTCATTTTTAAAGCTAAATTTATCTACGAAATATTTCGTATTCAAAACTACGAATAGTTTCGTATAAAACAAACGTTATTTTAATTAATTTATATAAGTTATTTTACTTCTAAATTTCGGATAAAAATAGGTTCAATAAAGCTAT
>JAHJVW010000007.1 GCA_018828585.1 Bacteroidota bacterium | reverse complement strand
GATATCCAAATCAGATTGCTCTTTACGAAAGGGAAAATTCTTTTCGCCATGCATCGAGAAAGTGAATACTTTTGGTTCTTTTTCAAAGATTTGGGCAGTGCCATTCCCTTGGTGTACATCTAAATCAATAATTAAAATAGAAGAGGCTAAACTTTTATTTAATAGGTAGTTAGCGGCAATGGCCTGGTCGTTCAATAAACAGAAACCTTCGCCCCAATTGGTGCCAGCATGGTGAGTTCCTCCGGCAACATTAAAGGCTACTCCATATTCCATTGCAAAATGGCAACCATCAATGGTTCCCTTAGCAATACGCAATTCTCGCTCTACCAATTGTGCTGAAAGTGGAAAGCCTGTTCTGCGCTCCTCTTGGTAAGAAAGCTGAAGGTGTTTCAGTCGCTCCCAATACGCTTTTTCGTGTGTGAGTAAAACCCATTCTTCATCTAAAATATCGGGAGAAAAAAGATTTTCATCCGTAATTACTCCTTCATGTTTCAATTGTAAGGGAATCAACTCGTATTTTAACATCGGGAAACGATGTCCTTTAGGTAAGGGATGTGCGTATATAGGATCGAAAGCGATTTTAAGCATTCACTTCTCTTCTTTTATATCTCCAGTTTTTAACTAGGGTAATAATCGAAACAATAGCGGTAAACATCATTCCATATAAAGAAAATCTAATGACCATTTCAGATGCTAGTGGATTGAGGTCTTGTTGCTTTAAGTAAATCCCATAAAATGCCCAAATGATCACTAAACCAAAGGATACGTTCTTCTTAACGCCCACTATAAAAATGCTGACTAGGGTTACGATGATGATTAAGATGATGGCCCAATCTGATGCGATGATTCCAAAACCATCAAAATTAATAGCCACCAAATAAAGCGAAATGTTGGCCGCACATGCAACACAGAGCCAAGCAAAATAAATGCTTAAGGGGAATTGAGTGTAAAGTTTATTGTTAAAGGATTTATTTAAATCCCAAAGGTTTAATCGAATAAAAATCAGCAATAAAGTAATGAGCTGAATGATGATCAACACCATGGAAAGAAATAGGTATTCATAAGTAAATGCAAATACCCAAAAAGTAGTAGCGATGTTATTCAGTATAAATAGATTTCCAATTTTCAAAAGAGACTGACTTGCTTCGGAATGGACATCTTCCTGGTAAGCTTTAATTAAATGAAAAATGGTAAAACCAAAGAGGGAAAGGTAAATGACTCCCCAAATTGCAAAAGTGATTCCTGCCGGGGTAAATACCGTTTCGTACTTACCTGATACATCAGCATTCGTTTGACCACCAAATAGTTTTAGCTGGCTGAGATTAGATACTGTAAAGGCAATAACAAAAAATATAAAATTTAGAATGGCTAATGTTTTGACTTTTTTCATGATTGTTTAACAATTGGTTTTAAGATTGTTTAGCAAAGTTTGTCCCAAAAAATAAATCTCCTCAAAAGTATTATATAATGGAATAGGACTTAACCTAATGACATTGGGCGCTCTCCAGTCGCCAATAATATTCTGAGCAACCAATGCATCAAATAAAGTTTTACCGCCACGCTTGCAAATGATAGATAATTGGCATCCTCTTTCGGCAACATTTTTTGGGGTAATGATTTTGAGAAATTCTTCTCCAACTTGATCATTCACTTTTTGTATGATAAACTCGAGATAACTTGTCAGCATCACACTCTTCTTTCTCAGGTTTTCAAAACCTGCATCATTCATTACTTTTAGAGCGGCTTTATGCGTAGCCATTAATAGAATGGGACTGGTACTTACCTGCCAGCCTTCGGCTCCGGTTTCTGGTACAAAGCCTTTTTCCATCTTAAACCTTTTATTTAACTGATAGCCCCACCAGCCTGCCAATCTGGGTAAGTCACTATTAAAATGCTTTTCGTGAACAAAGATACCAGCTATTCCTCCGGGTCCTGAATTCAAGTATTTATAAGAACACCAACAAGCAAAATCCACACCCCAATCATGCAGTTTTATCGGCACATTACCGGCAGCATGGGCTAAATCAAAGCCTACTAGGGCACCAATTTCATGTCCGGCTTTGGTGATGGCAGCCAAATCAAAAAACTGACCCGTATAATAATTAATCCCACCAAACATCACCAATGCTAAATCATCTCGATGTTGTTCAATGACCGCTAAAATATCTTCGGTTCTTAATGTCTCCTCACCTGCCCTGGGCGAAATCTCTACCACAGCATCTGCGTAAGCATAACCCCTTGTTTTTACATGAGATTCTAAAGCATATTGATCAGAAGGAAAAGCACCTGCCTCCATTAAAATTTTATAGCGTTTGCCTTTTGGCTGATAAAAACTGGTTAATAACAAATGAAGGTTGATGGTTAAACTGTTCATGCAGGTTACCTCTTCGGGCTTTGCACCTACAATTGGAGCCAATAGTTCTTTAATCTCGTGATGGTAATTGAGCCAATTTTGTTCGCTATCAAACCAACCTTCTACCGCATGGTTTTGCCAAACATTTAATTGTTGATGCAATTCATCTTGAGTGGCTTTTGGTTGTAAACCTAAAGAGTTACCGCAGAGATAGATGATGTCTTTTCCATCGACTTTAGGGATTAAGAATTGCTCTCTGAACAGAGAAAGCGTATCTTGCTGATCTAATGATTGAGCAAATTCTAAACTATTTTTGAACTGCATAAATTATAAATATGGAACTGCGCAAATTAAATATTTTTAAAATCAATAGCTTCATGCTCACCCTGATCATAAGTTTTTCCTTTTATAATAGCCTTTATTAAATTAAAAAGCACTACCATATCACTTGCAGATGAATCCCAATATTCTGCCTTTAGCACTTCAATTTTAATTAATGATAAGTTTGGGTCTGTTTTACCTTCTGGAAACCAAGCTTTACAAGCAGGCACCCATAAATCATCAATTTTAGATTGATCTTTGGCTATATGCAATTTACCGTTTAAAGAAATATAAGTGTTAGATTCTGGATTGCTGTAAGTGATAGCTGCGTTGTTATTAATTTTCACATCATGCACATCAGGCGTATGTTCATCAGAAAAGAAGAAAATATTGCCTTCATCATCTAAATCCATGGTATTCATAGGTCGACTATAGAATTCCCCGTTAGCTTTTAAAGTGGTGAGCATGGCCACATTAACATCGTTAATTAAAGCTCTTAATTTTTGTATCTTTTTATTTTTCTCTCTCTTTGTCATAATGCTTTAAAAACTACAAATATTTAAAAATGTTTAATCATTTACTTACAAATGAATTGCCAAATAAAGTAAACCTCCATGGAATTGACAAATAAGGCTCTGGACAACTTAAACCAACCCTTGGCGACGCTATGATGTTACCTTGTTTAATTTTTAGTCCTTCATCTTCAATCCAAAGTAAATTGCCAGTTAACGAAGTTTGATCATGAGATTTATTTAGTCCCAATGCTTTGGCTAACGACCCTGGTCCTTTACACAACCTTTTTAAAGGCACATCTCCTCTTCTAAATTGCATCAATTTTATTCCTATTGTGGGCTCAACGGCCCGAATGAGAATGGCATGGGACGAACCCTCCAATCCAGTAACGATATTCAACATATCATGAATGCCATAGCAGATGTACATATAAACCACACCACCAGCTTGATACATGGTGTCGTTTTTAGCTGTTCTCCGACCTTCAAAAGCATGTGACCCCCTATCTTCAGGCCCAATATAAGCTTCTGTTTCCACAATCATTCCTCCTGTTATTTCACCATTCATGTTGGTGTAGATGAATTTACCAATCAGTTCTTTGGCTATGGTTAGCGTATTTTCTCTTAAATAAAAACCGATAGGTAATTTCATTAACTATTCGAAAACTTGAAAATTAACCATTATAATTAAAAATTCAATTCACCTGCTACACTATCGTCCATTGTTTTACCAGTCACTTTAGGTGCAGCCATCTTTACAAAGGCAATCATATTCCCATGTTTGTTGTCCCAGTAATGAACTTGGGTGGGACTTACTGTTTATGTTGGAGTTGACCACCCATTTTTTGTATTTTTCATTATTTTAACGTTTCCCACAGGAAAGCAAACATTAGTCCATATTAATGGATTTTTTTGTAACAATTTCTTTGAACAATTAATTCTTAAATCCTTATTCCCTATTTTGCATGATGAAAAGACACTTTACCTTCCTAATGGCCAGCTTATTCATGCTTCATACTGGCATCAATGCGCAAACTAATCCTCCTGCCTTATCAGCAATCAAAGAAGCTGATTTAAAAAAAGATATTTTTGAATTGGCAGGTGATGCCTTTCGTGGCCGCAGAGGTGGAACCTTAGATGAAATGAGAGCTGCAGTTTGGGTAGCCCAAAAAGCACATGAAGCTGGTTTAAAACCAGCTGGTGATGATGGAACTTATTTTCAGTTTTTCAATATCCATAGAACGCGTATAGCCAGTGATGGCCATGTCACTTTAAATAATCAAAAGTTAACCCTTTGGAAAGACGTGTGGCCATCACAACCTTTAGATTTGAATTTAAGTGCAAATGTGCAATGGCTAAATTCCATAGCAGATACCGCCATGAATCTACAAGGTAAGGTTGTGGCGCTAAAAATAACGGCTCCTTATCCGTTGCCTCCGGCAGGAATGAGCCTTTGGGGTTATCGCTACACCGCTTCAGCTATGCGCCAACAAAGTCAACTTTTACAGCGTAAAGGAGTGAAAGCGATTATTTTTGTGGCTGATGATGTGGTAAAAGATGCAATTGCTTTTATCGGTCATAATTTTGAAGAGGGCTTATACTTGATTGATGGAATGAACAGACAAAAGGTAAAAACACCCGCTATTTTAATAAGTGAACGATTTGAAAGCGAATTAAAGAAAGGCGAAGCTTATATGACGGCTAATTTAAAAGAAGAGAATTTTGATTACCCCAGTGTAAATGTAATAGCTAAAGCTGATGGAACTGATGCTGCCTTAAAAAATGAATATGTTTTATTCAGTGGTCACCATGATCATGATGGTGTTGGACCTGCTGTTGAAGGAGACTCGATATGGAATGGTGCTGATGACAATGCATCTGTAGCTGTTGCCATGCTAGCTATTGGAAGAGCTTGGGAAGCAAAACCTGGAAAACGCTCTGCTTTATTTGTATGGCATGGTGCCGAAGAAAGAGGCTTATTGGGTTCCAGATGGTATGTAAATCATCCTACGGTAGATAGAAGTAAGATTGTTGCGGTATTAAATGGAGATATGATAGGAAGAAATAACCCTGATTCAGCAGCCCTATTGGGTAGTATTCCTCCGCACAGAAATTCTACCGAGTTGGTAAATATGGCCATGAAAGCGAATGAAAGCCTTACCCATTTTAAAGTTGACTTCTCTTGGGATGAAGCCACGCATCCTGAATTTTGGTATTTCAGAAGTGACCATTTGCCTTATGCACAAGCCGGAATACCTGCTATTTTCTTTACGACTTTATTACATCCTGATTATCATACCCCAAAAGATGAACCTTCCAAAATTGATATCGCTAAGTTGAAAAGGATGACAGAGTGGATGTACGGAACAGGCTGGGCAGTATCAGAAACTTATAAAAAACCTGCTGTTGATGCAGTAGTAAAACGTTAAAGATTTTGATCAACGATGGTACTGATAAGATGGGTTTTATTTAAGATCATCATATGAGTACCATCTTTAATGACGTGGCATTTTTTTAGATCTACATAATTAAATATGAGGTCTTTATCCCCTACTATTTGAACTATCTTTTCAAATGGTGTTTCGGTATCTTTAGACTCCCATTCGATAATTGCTTTGGCAGCCCATGGCGTAAAAATATCATCTGCCTCATCAATCATTTTATAGATCAAACTTTTATCCGATGCATTCATCCTTCCAAATAATAATTGAATCAAAGGTTTTGAATTTTTTAAAAGCCAAGCAGAAATGAGATACTTTACCCTCATCCATTTAAAAAAGCGAATGTAAAAAGGAAATTCTTTCGACGACTTTAAGCTGGATATCACAAATACCTTTTGAGGATTGATTTTAGAGGAAAGCTCAACGGCCAAAATTCCGCCTAAAGAAACACCTAATAAGGCAAAAGGTAGAGATAAGTCAATCTGAGGAATTAACTTTTCAGCATAAGAAGTAATGTCATCTTTTTTATCGGGCTTCACCCAAGTAATGAATTCGATTTCTGCATTTTTAAGTTTTAGTTTACTGAATAATCGTTCATCAGTCCCTAAACCTGGTATGCAATAGATGTTTATCACTAGAAATTAATCAAGCTAATGATTTTTTCCAGTCCAGCTTGGTCTTTTTCATCAAAATGATTGAAATCCTCGCTATCCACATCTAAAACACCTATGACCACGTCATTCTTAATAATTGGTATCACAATTTCTGATTTTGACAAACTACTACAAGCAATATGACCAGGAAAAGCATCTACATCAGGTACAATTAAAGTTTGGGCGTCGGCCCAAGCGGCGCCACAAACACCTCTGCCTTTTTGTATACGCGTACAAGCCACCGGTCCTTGAAATGGAGCAAGCACTAATTCATTCCCTTTTACCAGATAAAAACCTACCCAAAACCAATTAAACTGCTCTTTTAAAGCTGCACAAATGTTAGCCATATTGGCAATAACATCAGTTTCGCCCATTAAAAGCCCTTCAATTTGAGGAATTAAAGATTGATATTGGGTTTGCTTATCTCCTTTAAGGATCGTTAAATCTTCTGCCATAGTACAAAACTATAATAATCCTTATTGTAAATGAGGGCTTTTTATCAGCACAGCTATTTTTTTACATTAATTTAATAGCTTAATATTTATCTTAGAAATCTAAACCATTGTTATGCGCAAAATTATCTATTTACTGTTCATTGGATTCTTTATCCAAATTGGCTCAAGCCAAGCTCAAAACATCGAAAATAAAGTTAAGGGAATGAAAAAATATTCCGGTTACTTTAATTTTTATTGGGATGATGCATCAGGAAAAATATATTTAGAAGTTGATAAGCTGAATCAGGAGTTTTTGTATGTGAGCACCTTACCATTCGGTATCGGATCTAATGATTTAGGTTTAGACCGAGGACAAATTGGCGAAAACAAGATCCTTAAGTTTGTAAAAGTAGGTCCAAAAGTATTGTTACAACAACCTAATTATGATTATCGAGCAATATCTGATAATGCTGATGAGAAGAAATCTGTAGAACAAGCATTTGCAAGTTCCATAATTTGGGGCTTTAAGGCGGAAGCGATAGATGGAGATAAAGCTTTGATAGATCTCACTCCTTTCCTCATGCGTGATGTACATCAAATTGGGGATAAACTATCTGCTATGGGACAAGGAAATTATAAAACCGATGAGTCCCGATCTGCCATTTATTTAGATAACACTAAAAATTTTCCTAAAAATACCGAGTTCGAATCCATCATCACTTTAACAGGAACGGCTAAAGGCAGAGAAATAAGATCAGTAACTCCAGATCCTGATAATATTACTGTACATACCCATCAATCTTTTGTTGAATTACCTGATGCCGGATATAAACCAAGAAAATTTGATCCGAGAGCTGGTTTCTACAATATGGATTATATGGACTATGCGACCCCTATCGATCAAAATATAGTGAAGAAATTCATTGCTCGTCATCGTTTAGAGAAAAAAGATCCAACAGCTGCCATCAGCGAAGCTAAAGAACCTATTGTCTATTATATTGATAGAGGCGCACCTGAGCCAATTCGGTCTGCTTTAATGGATGGGGCGAAATGGTGGAATCAGGCTTTTGAAGCTGCAGGTTATAAAGATGCTTTTCAAGTTAAGCTTTTGCCTGAAGGTGTTGATCCAATGGATATCAGATATAATTTGGTTCAATGGGTACATCGATCAACACGTGGTTGGTCTTATGGCGCTTCCATTACCGACCCAAGAACAGGAGAAATCATTAAAGGACAGGTTTCTTTGGGCTCGTTAAGGGTTCGTCAAGATTATTTAATTGCTACTGGTTTACTATTGCCTTACGGTGATGAAAAGCAGCAAGAAGATCAAATGATGAAAATGTCATTAGCCCGCATTCGCCAATTAGCAGCTCATGAGATTGGACATACCCTAGGATTATTTCATAATTACTCGGCCAGTATTAAGGACCGTTCTTCGGTAATGGATTATCCATTTCCTCATTTAGAAATGGATTCCAAAGGAAAAGTCGACCTTTCTAATGCCTATGCTGTTGGTATTGGAAGCTGGGATAAAAGAGCTATTCTTTACGGTTATCAAGATTTCCCGAAAGGAACTGATGAAAATAAAGGTTTAGATAATATCATTAAAGAAACTTTAAAACAGGGTTTTACTTTTATTTCAGATGCTGATGCCCGTCCAGAAAGTAGTGCTCATCCGGCTGCGCATCTTTGGGATGATGGAAAAGACCCAATTGCTGAGTTGGATAATTTAATGAACATCAGAAAAGTGTTGTTAAATAAATTCTCCGATAACTCCATCAAAACAGGAATGCCAATGGCAACCATAGAAGAAGTTTTGGTTCCAATTTATCTTTTACATCGATACCAGTTAGAAGCTGTTTCTAAAATCGTTGGGGGATTAAATTATACTTATGCGGTTAAAGGAGATGGACAATTGGTAACTGAACTCATAAAACCAGAAACTCAAATAAGAGCTTTAGAAGGTTTATTAGCTTCCATTAACCCAGAAAACCTAGCATTACCTGAAAAATTGATTGCTATGATTCCTCCCAGACCTGTTGGGTATCCACGAAGCAGAGAAACCTTTAAATCAAATACAGGTTTAACCTTTGATCCGTTAGCCGCATCAGAGTCAATAATTAACACTACACTACGCTTAATTTTTACTCCTGAAAGATTAGAGCGTATCATTGTTCATCATGCTAGAAATGAAGATCAACCTTCTTTAGAAAAAGTATTAGAAACAATAGTTAATGCTAATTTTAAGGGTAGTGACGCTAATAAAGACACCTTTAACGGTGAAATTGCTAGAACGGTGCAGCTAGATGTGTTAAAACAGATATTAAATACATTAGCTTCAAATCGTACTCCAGATAATGTTAAAGCGAGATTACTTTTTACTGTAAATGATATTAAATCGTCCTTTACTTTAGATGGAAGTGATGCAAAACGAGGAAACGTAATTGAGATGAAAAATTTAATTAATCGTTTTGAGCAACATCCAGAAGAATTTAAATTAGCAGATCCTCTTCCAATGCCGGATGGCTCTCCTATTGGTGATTTTGACGGATTGTAAACAATTTTGTAAGGTTAAGTGATCATGAGCGACCAAGAACTATTAAAACCCAATTTATGGGTTAAAAATTATGCCGATATACTTTTTTCATTCGCAATGAAGAGGGTGAATGATGAAGAAGTTGCTCAGGATTTGGTTCAGGAAACCTTTTTAGGAGGTTTAAAATCTCAAAAAGGATTTGATGGAAATAGCACTGAGAAGACTTGGTTAATTGCGATTTTGAAATTCAAGATTATTGACCATTATCGAAAACAAAATAAGCAAAAAACAACCTCCTTACATGGTGATAGTGGCGAAGAAATTGATCATCATTTTTTTGATGACAATGGTCACTGGAAGCGGGAGCACATGATGATTGGCGATTTTGAAAAAGCAGACCAGCAATTGGAGCAAAAAGAGTTTTACACGGTTTTAGAAAAATGTTTAAGCATTTTACCCAAGAGACTATCCACTGTTTTTAAATTAAAAATGTTGATGGAGGAAAAATCAGAAGTGATTTGCGAGATGTTAAACATCACTGATAGCAATTATTGGGTGATACTGCATAGGGCAAAAATACAATTGAGAAGTTGTATGTCAGCAAAATGGATTAATTAAGATAAATGAGTGCGTTAACTAACTGTTTAGAAGCAACCCGTTTAATATCTAAAAGTCAGCATCAAAAGTTGACACTTTTAGATGGTCTTGCATTAAATGCCCACCTAGTATTATGTAAGTATTGTAAGTCCTTTCAAAAGGATTTAACTTACGTTAAAGTTAAACTTTCTGAAATCGATCAAGAAGAAATCTATTTAATGAATGAGAGTTATAAAAAGGAATTAGCTAAAAAAGTGTTAGAGGAGTTGGAAAAGTAGTTTTTTGGTTGGTTAGTTTGTTAGGTGGTTGGTTTGTGGATTTGCTACTAAGTTCTTCTATAATTAAACGTTTAGTCTAGTGTATTGGATCTTTTATCTTATGTCTTGATTCTTTGTTCTTAGCCTAAATCTTGATTATTCTTTAAAAACTTTCCACATTTAACGAGTTATCCACCTTAGCTAAAGCATCACATTATTTAAACGAAATTAGCTGATCATGATTGTTGCTCTCAGCATTGTAAGATATTCAAAAATATATATCCCCTTTGCCTTTTTGGCAATGGCCATTCACCGCTTTCCGCTTTGGATGAATAAAAAATGTACTTTTTATAAATTGTTAGGTTGCGGTAAAAACGGGACTTTTGACATCCATCCCGATTATCAACAATGGGGATTACTTTCAGTATGGAATCAGGAAGAAGATTTTATCCAATTCTCTCAAAAGTCATTTATTTCTAAATGGTGGAAAGCATTTTGCAATGAAAAGTTCCAAATCATTTGCGAACCCGTCGAATCTCACGGCAAATGGAGTGGAAAAGAGCCATTTGGTAAGCCAAAAATAAAAGGACATGAAGGTATGGTTGGCGTACTCACCAGGGCCACCATAAGGCCTTCAAAGTTAAAAGGTTTTTGGAGTAACGTACCAAAAGTTGCAGCTATTATGGGGCAATCTAAAGGATTTATTACTTCTATTGGTATTGGGGAAGCTCCATTTTTTATGCAAGCCACCTTTTCCATTTGGGAAAGTTTAGAAGATGTGAAACAATTCGCTTATCGCGATAAAGAACATGCCAAAGTGATCCAATTAACCCGTAAAGAAAACTGGTATAGCGAAGAGCTTTTTGCCCGTTTTAAAATATTAAAAAGCGAAGGAACCATCAACGGAGTTGACCCGCTAAAAACTTATCTATAAATATGGCTTTTGCAATCATTTTCAAATCGTCAAAACGTCAAATCTTCAAATTTCTATCATGAGAATAGTTGCCGAACTACCACATCCCGAATGTAAAATCACCATCTTTTCGATGAACAGTAAATACATCATCAAATTCGAACAAGGTATTTTAGAACAAACTTACAAGCTTGCAGAAATGGATATTTTGAATGGTGTAAATGGCGTATTTGAAATTTTAGATGAAGCATTTATTTCGACCGTAATTTTAAGATTTGAAGGGATGAGAAAGGATTTTATTGAAACCTATAATAAATACAATTAACACTTTAATAAATAATCATAACTATCTATATGATAAGTAGTTGATTTTTAATTATCTTTCATACAGAATAATATTTTGAGTTTCTAATGTGCTTTTATTCTAAAGTATTTAATGGGATAAATAATCAATTAAGATAGAATCATTAAAAAATTGTTTTACAGATAGTTATAATCTATAACAAAATTATATTTTGATCCTCAAAAATGCCAAATAAATGATTAAATCCTTTCAAATTAGTACAACCGACTCCCCTATTAAAAATGAACTTCAGCATAAAATAGATTTTAAAACGAAGCCATTGGGGGCACTCGGAAAGCTGGAAAAACTAGCTTTACAAATTGGCTTAATTCAGGGTACACTTTCCCCTATAATCACCTACCCTACGCTGTTGGTTTTTGCTGGTGATCATGGAATTGTTGCCGAAGGTGTGAGCCCTTACCCGCAAGAGGTAACTTGGCAAATGGTCATGAATTTTGTTTCGGGCGGTGCGGCCATTAATGTGTTTGCAAAACAAAATGGTTGGAACTTAGAGGTGATTGATGCTGGAGTAAATTATGATTTCCCAGAGGAGCTACCTATTAGAAATTTGAAGGTGGGCAAAGGCACTAAGAACTTTTTGAATGAACCAGCCATGAGTGATGAAGAATTAGAGAATGCTATACATAAAGGAGTTGATTTGGTAAAAGAAGTTTTTGAAGGAGGATCTAATTGCATTGCATTTGGCGAAATGGGGATAGGTAATACTTCTGCTGCTGCCATCATCATGAATAAAATTACCGGTATTCATATTGAAAAGTGTGTTGGAAAAGGGACTGGCTTAGATGATGCTGGAATAACTCATAAAATTGGGGTACTTTCGCAAGCAATAGAAAACCATTTGGCAGCTGAGCCCCTTTCCATTTTAAAAACCTTCGGAGGGTTTGAAATAGCCATGATTTATGGGGCTATGCTACAAGCTGCGGAATTAAAAATGATGATATTGATTGATGGCTTTATCATTACCTCTGCCCTGTTAATTGCTCAAGATTTGTATCCTGAAATTTTGGACTATTGCATTTTCTCTCATCAATCAGATGAAAAAGGTCACTATAAAATGTTGCAATATTTAAAAGCTGATCCTTTATTAAAGCTAGACATGCGTTTAGGTGAAGGAACTGGAGCTGCTTTAGTTTTACCTTTGGTACAAGCGTCCGTTAATTTTTTAAATGAAATGGCTAGTTTTGAATCTGCTGGAGTGAGTAATAAATAAACGATGAAAAAGGAAATCAGAATATTTTTTACCGCATTGATGTTTTTTACTAGAATACCTTGCCCTTCATTTACAGATCATGATCCTGAGTACTTAAATCGTTCTTCTAAGTATTTCACCTTGGTTGGGATTATTGTGGGTAGCATTTCAGCAATTGCCTTTTATCTTTTTCAGTTTGTTTTCTCTTTAGAAATAGCTTTATTATTGAGCTTTGCTACTTCCTTATTAACTACAGGCGCTTTCCATGAAGACGGATTCGCGGATGTTTGTGATGGTTTTGGTGGCGGTTGGACAAAAGAAAAAATCATGGATATCATGAAAGATTCCCGAGTTGGGACATACGGCTTAGTAGGTTTAATGATATTGCTGGCTTTAAAATTCACTTCTTTAAGAGAAATTCCTTTAGAATTGATTATCCCAACCATCATCAGTGCGCATGCCATTAGTCGATTAACTTCGGTTACCTTAATTTATACAGATGAATACGCTCGGGAGGATTTATTGAGCAAAGCCAAACCTTTAGCCACTAAAATGCAGCATAGTGATTATCTAGTGGCTTGTATTTTTGGATTAGCTCCAGTACTGTTGATGAGGAATTATTGGGTTTTCTTAGCCATCATACCTCTTATTTTAACCAAACTTTATTTTTCAAGATATTTCAATAAATGGATTGGAGGCTATACAGGTGATTGTTTAGGAACTGTTCAACAAGTTGCTGAGGTGATTTATTATTTAAGCTTATTGGTGATTTTTAAGTTCATCAGTTAAATTCGTTCATTAGTCTTATATTTTTAATCCATCTTAAAATCACCACATCATCAAATTTTCAAATCGATAAAATGAACATCTATCTAATTCGACATTCCGCAGTTTATAACCCTAATAAGCTTTGCTATGGACAATCAGAGATTCCATTAGCCGAAAACTTCACCGCTGATTTTGATTGGATTAAAGACCATCTAAATCCATCAGAAAGTACCTTATTCTTTTCAAGCTCATTTAGACGATGTACTAAATTGGCTGCTTTTTTAAGTGATGATGATTATCAAACAGATGAACGGTTATCCGAATTAAATTTTGGCTCATGGGAGATGAAAGCTTGGTCTGAAGTCCCTGAAAAAGAAATGAATCCTTGGATGGAAGATTTTGTAAATTACAAAATACCTAAAGGCGAAAATTTTATTGACTTATATGATCGAGTTGTTTCGTTTTATGAAGATTTAACCGCTCAAGACACTGAAGATATCGTGATAATAACGCATGCAGGTGTGATTAGGTCTTTGCTTGCTTTTGTATTGGGTTTCCCTTTAGAAAATGCCTTTAACCTTCAAATAGATTACAGCTCAATCACAAAACTGAGTTATTATTTTAAAAATCAATCCAGTAAGCTAGATTTTATGAATATCCATAAAGGTATTTTTACTCCTTTGGTTCTGAAGGAAGATTAATAAGCAATCTGAATAGTTCTTACTTGTTGCAAGGCTCCATTTTGTAATCTTGCATAATATATTCCTGAATTTAACTTCGAATTTTCAAATCTTAAATTGTAATTCCCTTTGTCTTTTGTTCCATCTACAAGGGTTGACATTAGCTGACCTTGAACATCAAAAATTTGAAGTAAAACATGCCCGCCGGCAGATTTATAGGTAAATGTAGTACCCTCAGAAAAGGGATTAGGATAATTAGAAATAATATTATCCCCAGCATTTTTATTTGGTTCGAGGTAAGATACCACACCTCCAGCGCAAGTATATATCGGCTTAATGATGGGTAATGATTGATAATCTTTTAAAATGATTTTTTGCAAGGAAGTACCAGGCACACAAAACCAATTTTGGAGAATGGTTGAATAAATAGATCTAAAATCATACTGCATTGGGATATTATCACCAGTGCCAATTACAGAATTAATAGTTGGGTTATTTCCTAGTACTCCAGCTTGGACACCTTCTCCAAAAACAAAAAGAGGTGCTGCGGCACCATGATCAGTACCTAAGCTTGAATTAGATTTTATCCTTCTACCAAACTCAGAGAAAGTCATGCCCACCACTCTTTTAGAAGCACCTAAAAATTTCAAATCATCCATAAATGCTTTTATCGCATCTCCAACTTTTGCCAAAAGTACCGCGTGGGCACCTGTTTCTGTAGCTCCTGTAACGGCTTGTTGGGCATGCGTATCAAATCCGCCAATATTTACCATGTAGATCCTTGTCTTCAAACCTCCAGCGATTAACCTTGAAACTATCTTTAATTGATCTGCAAGCGTGTTTTTAGTGGGATAATCTTTTTGGCTTGGAACTTTAGCTGCCGCTGATTTAATCACATTGGCATATTGTTGCGTTTGTTGAGAAACCTGCCTGATATAAGTAAGCTCTTTACCTGCATTTGATGGAGGAGCAGGATCTACGATACCATTGATCAGGTTATAAAAATTTACAGGATCTGTTATTGCCATTCCCATATTAACGGATGGTCCTTGAAAAGCAGGGGAAATAAATGACCCTATCTGCAAAGCAAGTGGATCAGGCATGATATTATTTGGATAACCTACCGGGAAATTTGGATATTCATCTCCCAAATACCTGCCCACCCATCCGGTATTTAAGTATTGATTAGAATCGGCGCCACTCAACCAAATATCAGTGGCTCTAAAATGGCTGAAGTTTGGTTGTGGGTAGCCTACTGATTGAATAACTTGTAATTCTTTCTGATTATATAATGCACTTAAACCAGATAAAGCAGGGTGTAAACCTGTATCATAACCGCTTAAGGTTAATATCTTTTTATCATTTATTAAGATGTTGGATCTTGCATTTGCTAAATTATCATATTGATCTAAAGGAATCACCGTATTTAATCCATCATTTCCTCCGTTTAACTGAATAATAACAAATACCCGGTCGGTCTCCGTATCACCTGCAGTTAAAGCACTCAACAATTGGGAAGCTCCAAATGCTTTGAAAGAAAAACCACTAATTAGAGTTGGTATTACAATCCCAGCCGGAAGCGCTTTACCTAAAAAATCTCTTCTTTTCATGTTAATTGAAATTCAGGAAGATTCATCATATATTTAATCATGGTTTGGAGCCTTCCTAATACAATTCCCTTTTTAATATTATCGTTAGGACTAAGCTGATAAGCTTTCCAAGCATCCGTCCAGTAAAAATCAGTAGTTTGGTTACTCAACAAAATACTCTTTAGTTGTTGTTTGAGTGCAGCGGATGAGGAAAGTGTAAGCAAATGCTCAGTTATTTCAGCAACTAAAATATTTGGATCTTCGGGTTTCGAAAAACTAGATGCATATTTTAATGGATCTATAATTACTTTTTTGGAGTTACGGGTGACTCCAACATTAATCATAATATCTGTAAATTGATTTCTTTTTGGTAAAGTATCTGAGTTAATCCAAATTTCATAAAATTGAGGAAACTGATAGAACGCAGGCCATCCAGCTACGTTTGGTGGATCACCAAGGTCTAATTGAAGACTTCCAGCTTGACTTTTCATATACAACCATAAAACATACTGTGTAGCTGCATCATTTGAATCAGGAAAAACCACGTCAAACTCCCTACAAACGCCAATTACAAGATCTAGAGGAGTTTTAATAAAACATGATCTGTTTTCTGATTTAAAAAAATGATCACTTCCTAAAAGCTCCAATAAAACAGGTTTAATTTCAAAATTTGAATTAATAAAGGTTTGTGCTAATGGAGCAATCACTTCCTGCTCTATTTGATTGGTGATATCATAATAAACAAAAAACCGATACAGCTTTCTGCAGATAAACATGGCTACTTCGTTTTGCTGAAACAGCATATTCAATAAATCGTCTAACTCAGTTGCTCCAGCTGTTCCAGTTTTTCCTTTAATGATTGAATTATTGTAAAAAGAGGAGAATTGCTTGTCGGAAGTATCATGTTTTGTAGCATCAAAATAGGATTCGATTTTTACCCCATCAATCCTATATCCGGTTAAAACCTTTGCGGCAGCTTTTACATCAGACTCTGTGTATTTAGAATTGAGACCCTTTCCCATTGTAAAAAGTTCTTGCAATTCTCTACCATAGTTTTCATCTGGTGCGGTTTTCGTACTCAAATACCCATTAAGATATTTTAGCATTGCTGGGTCAAGCGTAACTTCTTTTACCAAGGTTTTAAAATTACCTAACGCGAACTTTTGCAATAAGGCAAAATATTTATACATATATCTAGCGTCTGTAACAATGCCAGACTCTAAAGCGAAATGATTGTGCCAGAAAAGCATCATCTTTTCTTGAATACTCCCTTTTTGATTGATCATTCCTCCAAGAAGCCAGCCTCTAAGCGAATTTAATCTTTTAGCATTGACAGTTCCATCTTCGTAACCTGCGTTTACCCAAGTTTGATTGAGTAGAACCGAGGGGTCGGTGTAAGTAGAATCGTTATAAGTATTGATTGGCGGAGCCGGAATTAATCTATCAGAAGTCAAAATAGTTATAACTTCATTTAAAGATTTACCCTTAAATGAATCAAGATCTTTTAAATGCGCACCAAAGGTTGTACGTTTCAGTAGATGTATCAATTCTAACCGACCAAAACTTCCG
>JAHJVW010000060.1 GCA_018828585.1 Bacteroidota bacterium | reverse complement strand
TCTTTTTTATTTTTACAGAATCTACTAACTAAAATCTATGGAAGAAAATACTAAATCTGATAAAAGAAACTGGACTAATATCTTTAAAATATTTATTCCTTATGCTTTAACTGTAGGAATATTCCAACTTTTAATGCTTAAAATCTTAGGCCTAGATTGGTCAAAAGGTAATGAGTTAACCTTTAATTCCTTTCAAGATTTTTGGATGTCTTTTGCAACTTTTCTTGGAACATTTATTATTATTTGGATTTATGTTAAATACGTTGACAAAAGGAGTTTTAAAAGTCTGGGTTTTAAGAGTAAGAACTTACTTAAGGATATTTTATTAGGTATCGTTTTTGGGTTTGCAATTATCTTTATTGGGTATGAAATACTCATCTACTCTAAAGAACTATTATTTATAAACTACAATCAATCTGTTTCAGATATTTTGTTCAGTTTCTGTTTTTTTATTTTCGTCGCTATAAATGAGGAATTATTAGTTAGAGGTTATTTTTTACAAAACTTGGAAGCCTCCTTAAATAAATTTTGGGCATTAATCATATCTTCTTTAATTTTTTCGTTACTCCACATCTTTAACAACGATATTAATTTTCTATCCTTAACTAACCTATTTTTGGCAGGATTATTTATTGGTTTAGCTTACAGTGTAACTAGAAATCTTTGGCTATCTATTGCCTTACACTTTAGTTGGAATTTTTTTCAAGGAACTATTTTTGGATTTAATGTAAGCGGAAGAGATTCCTTTTCAATTATTCAAACAACCTACAATCAACCAGATATTTGGAATGGTGGATCTTTTGGATTTGAAGGTTCCGTTTTATGTATCATTTTACAAGTAATTGGAATTATTACACTATATTTTATTTTAAGAAAAAGAGAAACCGAAAGAGCCAAGATTTAATTAAATCTTGGCTCTTTCGGTAAGTACAATTGTCATGATTCTTATGTCTAAAATCTTGCTTCTAAAAATAATTTATCTATCCAAAGCATCATTTACCAATTGCTCGAATTGGCTAAATAATTGATTCTTGTGGATAGCAGGATAAACCTGAGTCATTAATACGGCTACAGATTTTCTTTCAGGATCTATCCAGAAAGTGGTATTAAATGCACCACCCCAACTTAATTTTCCAACTTTAGATCCGTTTTTGGTACCTTTCTCAGTAGTAATTTCGAAACCTAAACCAAACTTATCTTTACCTACATTCAAATCTCCAATTTGATTCGTGGTCATTAGATCAACTGTTTCGGGTTGTAAAATGATTTTACCTCCAAACTCTCCTCTGTTCAAAATCATCTGGCAAAATTTAGCATAGTCTTCTACGGTAGAAGATAATCCAGATCCCCCAGAAAAATAGGT
Organism: Bacteroidota bacterium; assembly: GCA_018828585.1. GTDB lineage: Bacteria > Bacteroidota > Bacteroidia > Sphingobacteriales > Sphingobacteriaceae > Pseudopedobacter. The sequence goes on along the minus strand of JAHJVW010000060.1, from coordinate 11,790 downwards.
TCTTGCTCCGGTTATTGGGAAATTCACATTATATCCCTGACTTACTGTAGGCACTCTTTCTAATCTTCCTTCTTTGGTTTCGGCATACATTACCGCTAAACGATTTGCTTTTTCTGCTGGAATATAAAAGAAAGTATTATCCATTCCTAAAGGCTTTAAAATGGTTTCATTTACATATTCTGCTAAATTTTTACCACTTGCTTTTTCAACTACAGCACCCAAAACATCAATACTTAAACCGTAAAAAAAAGTACTATTAGGTTGAACTGCCAATGGTAAGGTTCCTAATTTTTTCATCTTGTCCCCAATGGTCACTTCGTCGGCAACTGCTAAATCTGGAATTCCATTTTTAGCATAAATCATTCCCAACATTGGATTAATGAAGCCATAACCAATACCAGAGGTGTGAGTCATTAAGTTTTTAATAGTAATGGTAGATTGAGCATCAACGGTGGTGTAGGTAGTGTCTTTTACATTGAAAGTCGCTATCACTTTCATATTTTTAAATTCAGGAATATATTTCGAAACCGGATCATCCAATTTCAATTTACCCTCCTCAATCAATTTCATTGCTGCCGCTGTAACAATTGGTTTAGTCATGGATGCAATTCTGAACTCGGTTGTTGGGCTCATTAAAGCTTTAGATTCTCGATCTCTAAAACCAAAGCCTTTATCATAAATGACTTTCCCATTCACCGCTACTAAAGCTGTTGCTCCAGCTGCCCATTTATTAATTAGTGCAGAGCCTAATAAACTGTCAATTCGGTCTAAATTAGCCTCTTCAATTCCAAGCTTTTTAATGTTTGTTGCAGCAACTAAACCTTTATTAACCTTAGGAGAACATGCGCTAAATCCTAAACTGAATACTAAAGCAATTGCAAAAAATTGATTTCCTTTTCTAAATAATCTCATTTTTTTATTCTATTTGTTGTTTTTTCTAGCGGCTCTTCTTTTCTGACGATCTTCTCGTCTAATTTCTCTTTCAGCCTTTGCGTCTTTAAAATCTTTTGCTCTTTTTAAAAGTTTGGACTCTTTTTCTTCTGTAATACCTACGCTTTCTTTTATACCTGCAAAAACTGTCTTCCACATCAAGTTAAAAAAAGATGCTTCTGATGGTCTAGCATAATAAGGGTGACTAATAACTACGGGTTTATCTCTTTTTGGATTTGAGTTATTTAACAAAAGTGCATTTGCAAATAATGATATCAAACCCATCTTTTTAAAGTTCTCTCTTTCATCCTTCTTCATCAATACCACATTCAAGTCTTCGTATTTAAGGGTAAGCGTTCCACCTGCTCCCTTTAAGTTTCCTTTGATGTCAAACTCCATTGAGTTTAACTTCCCTGAACTAATAGAAACCATGGCTAATGGTTTGGTCAATGAGTTAACCGTCGACATATCCATAGACCCTAATGAACCATTGTATCTAAAGGCCCCATTTGGATCTGTTAAATTAAATGCGATGTGAACATTTAATTTACCTTTCCCCATTAAATAGGTTTGTAAATAAGCATCAGCAATATTTTTTTTTGTTAGGGCTAAAGAGTCATTAGTTACATTGTAAATATTCCCTTTTAAATCATTAAAAAAAACGGTCCCCTTTTCCTTTGTTTTGGGATTATACTCTGTATAGCTGATATTGATATTTTTTAAATTTACCGTATCAGATTTAATCCCCCAAGCTACTCGTCTTAAAGCAAGGTGAGGATAATTTCTTCCTTTGTCTATATTCTTTACTGGTTTATCCCTATTTAAAAAGGCAGAAAGATTACCGTTTAATATTTTTACTTTAGATGCAGAAACAGTTCTGGTATCTAAAAAAGTATTGAAATTAACCTGATTCACAATGATAGAATCAAATTGCATTTGATACCTTTCTTCTTGTCTTTCAAAGTGTTTTGAAAAAGCCATCTCGCCGTAACGCGGTGTTAAACTAACTCCACTTACCACTAATTGCTTTTTCATCGAAGAAACATAGGCATGCTTAATGCTTAAATGATACATAGAATCTGGTGTAGCAAAGTCATAATCACTGATTTCGGCAATTACATCTTTAATATTATAAAAACGTGTCGGGTCCTTACTGGAAGTAGAATCTATCAGAATATCATTCAATCTGATATTCATTTTATCTAAATGAGTAGTTTTTGGTTTTTTAAAAGATCTATCAACGTATCTAAAATCAACGTTGGTCAAAAACAAGGTAGTGATTTTTAACTCCTTTAAAGCTTTATTTATTCTTTCATATACGGTACGATTGTCAACGCTTTTTCTAGCTATGCTTCCTAGTTTTGTGTAGTAAATTGTCAACGAAGGTTGTTGAATATTGATATCTCTAATCGTTAGTTTTCTCTCTTTATATACTTTAATTGGATTCACCCGCTGCAAAATCAGCGTTTGGACTTGTAGGTCAACGATGTTTTCTGGGGCACTTCCATTATCAATCATTTTTTGATAAACTGCTAAATCAGGCGTAATTGAAATGCTATCAACTTGTACTCCACCGGTAAGAATATTTACCTTTATATCTTTAAATTTTACAATGTATAGGCTGTCTGAAGCATCTAATACCGTGTTTTGAATAGCCTCTCTTAAAAGTGGTTTCCATTGACGGTTTATATACCAAGCAACTACCGCTAAAATTAAAATTATAACTGCTAAAATTGATAAGGTCCATTTAAGAACTTTGTGTTTCTTTTTGGGCTTTTTCTCGGTATCCATTTTTTAAATATAAGCATTTCATCAATCCAAATATTCAGCCAAAGAAATTATATTTCGACTTTGTGCTATCAATTCTTTTTTTTAAAATCTGTTGAAATTTTATGCCCTCATGAATTATAAAGCTTGTTTTAAGGTCTCAAATCTTTTCACACTTAATCGAGAACTAATGTATGATGCAATCAAAGAAATAATAAAAACCGTCAGAAAAACTAAACCAAAATCTAATAATTTTAAAGTCATAGGATAGGCATTTACTACCATATTTCCTTCTGCCATAGTGATGAAACCATAGCTGATTTGTAACCAACAGAATATTCCGCCTAAAATTAAACCTAGTAAACAGCCGATAAAAGAAATCATCAATCCTTCTAAAAGAAAGATTTGTCTAATGAGGGATTTGTCTGCTCCCAAGCTATTTAAAACGGCGATGTCTTTTTGTTTATCAATCACCAGCATGGTTAATGATCCAACAATATTAAAGGTTGCAATAAGCAGAACGAAGGTGAGGATGAGATAAACCGCCCACTTTTCTGAATTTAAAATTTTATACAATAGCGCATTTTGTTGAATTCGATCTTTTACCATAAAATCGTCACCAAGTTTGCTTTGTAACTCGCTTTTCACTTTATCTGATTGATCTGGATTTTTTAAAATCACTTCTGAAGCACTGATGTTTTTACTTTCGCCTAATAAAGCTCTAGCAGTTTTTAACGGGATAATAACTTGATTATCTGACTCTTGATTGGATTCGAAAACACCTACTGGATGTAGAAATCTAGAAACAAATTCATCTGTTGGCATAAATGCTGATGATGTTCTTTTATTAGGAGAGTAGATTTCTAAAATCCTTTGCTGATCATTTATATTGATACCGAGTGTATATTGAACTGTAGAACCCACTACCGCATAATCCTCTCCATTGGCATTCAAAATAAATTCACCTTGTACCAATGTAGAGTCTATTTGATTATTTGCTAAAAAGGCTTTACTTACGCCTTTTATAACGCCAATAAATTGTTGATTGCCATATCTTAGCAATGCCTTTTCTTGTAATACCTCGGTATAATTTGCAACACGATTATCTTTCTTGAAATTAAGCAAAACTGTATTTTGCGGATTGAACGTTTTCCCTTTTGCAGGCTCTATCCTCAGATCTGGAGCTAAGGTATTGGACAAAGAAATGACTAAGGTTTCTAACCCATTAAAAGCCGAAAGAATAACGATTAATGCAGCGCTTCCTATAAAAACTCCAAGCATAGAAATACCTGAAATAATATTGATAGCATTGGTAGACTTCTTAGAAAAAAGATACCTTTTAGCTATATAGAAAGCCGTATTCATTTCTAGGAATTAAAAAACGGATTGAAAGATTTTTCGAATGCAATAGTTGTAAACGGACCATGACCCGGGTAAACCTTTACATCCTCAGGTAGGGTAAATAATTGACTTTTAATACTGTTGATTAGCGTTTCATGATTTCCTCCGGGTAAATCCGTACGACCAATACTTCCTTTAAATAGGACATCTCCACCAATTAAAATAGCATCAGCTTTATTATAAAAACAAAGATGAGCTGGTGAATGTCCTGGCGCAAAAATGATTTCCAAAACTGTATTTCCAAAATTTATAGTTTCGCTTTCTGACAAAAATACTTCTGGATCAGGAGAAAGTTCATATCTAAAACCCTGTTGAGGAGCGTATGACGGTACCGCATGTAAAAGCTGCAACTCGCCTTTATGAAATTGAGGTTTTAGACCATATTGATCATAAATAAATTTATTCCCGAAAACATGGTCGATATGGCAATGCGTATTTAATAAAAGAACTGGTTTTAGATTGTTATCTTTTATATAGTTTACCACCGCGTTTTGCTCATCAGCGGTGTACATTCCTGGGTCTATAATAACACATTCCTTAGTTTCGTCCCAAAGAATATAGGTATTTTCCTGATAAGGGTTATTAGTTAAAACTTCTAAATTCATCATTTTTGCAAAATCCAACTGGCTAAATCATCAACAACTGGTTGATCTACATGTAAAGGTTCTTGATATTGACGGGCGCTACCTTTTTCGGTTACAAATGAAAACAAATGGTTAACCATTGGATAAATCTTAGCGTCAACTCTCTTTTTCCCTTTTAAACCATTAATCCATAGGTAATAATCCTGTAAACCAACCTGAAAATCATTACCACCTTGTATGATGAAAATTCTTGTATTTAGCTTTTTTGCGATTTCCACTTGATTCATTGCATTTAAATCAGCCCAATAAGAAGCTGGCAAGCCTAAAATAACCGAGTCTTGTGCTATACTTGTCTTGGTAATTGCTTTTGAGGCATTAAGTTCTTTGGTGCTTTGGTCTAATGCTGCTTTACCAGCTTTAGTAGTATCATTGGTAAATTTTATAAAATAATTATTTTGCTCAATAGATATATCTTGAAGCTTTCTTGCCGGTGCTGCAGCTAAAATTATACCCTTTAAAAATGTTTCTTGAGAAGCTATTTTTGGGGCTAACATTCCCCCCAAACTGTGACCGAATAAATATACTTTTTGAGAATCAATCTGCGGAACCTTTTTAGCATAGTTTAAAACTGCAATAGCATCGTCTGTAACTTCTTCTTTTGTGGTAAATGCTCCATTAAATTCATTGGCATATAAAATCGTTCTTTTTACATAACGAATAGATGCAATACCTTTAGAAGCTAAGCCAACTGCCAAATCCTTAAACGGTTTTTGAGCACCTATACTTTCATCCATGTCTGCAGGACCTGAACCATGAACAAAAACTACCATTGGAACATTTGTACTGTCTTTTGGTAAGGTCAACATAGCGGGTAAACTATGTTCACCAGATTGAATATTGATTAACTTTTCAGTGTATTTAGTGGTGTCAGCATAAATAGGTAGTTTATAATTATTTTCTGCCTGTTTGGGCAAGATGAAAAAGCCTACCAATTTTTGACTATTATTAAAAACTAACTGGAAAGACTGCGTATCATTAGTGAACTTGCATTTCAAAATTACGATTTGGAATTCGCCCTGTACCTTATTTTGCGCACCATCTACTGACTCAAATTTTCCTAATGAAGTTTGAATTTGTGCCCACATTTTCTCCAAATTCTCTGGTGCTACTTTGTCCTTTACAGATGCGTCAAAGAAATCTTGCGCTTTTACATAATCTTTTTGATCTAGCGCATCAAAAAATGAGTTCGCGGTGTTGATATAAGTTAAAATGTTTTGCGCTAGAGCCGCACTTCCAATCAGCAATAAAACAATTAAGATTCTATATTTTTTCATTTTTGGGTTTATAATTTACCTGATTTAATTTTTCCAGGTAAGGGTTTTGATCATTTTATCGATATCGGTTTTAATAAAATCAACTATAGGTTGTATAGAGTCTACTTGAGGCTTTTCATTAAAATATAAAGCTCCTCTTAAAAAGTGTTTAACGCTATCTGTTAAATAAAATTCTGTCGAAGATGCTGTATTGCCATCTATGGTGTAAAAAACGCCATAAAGATTTCTCTCGGGAACGCTAATCCTTCCTTCATCTATTCCGGTCGCTTTAACGGTATGTTTAAAGGCAAGTTTCCTTGAATCTTCTACCAACTTATCTAACTCGATTTTAGAATCCATGGTATAATAGCTAATATGCAACTTGGCATTAAATTGAGGGAAAGTTAAATTGTACCAGTTTGGATGATAGCCATCCATACTATCCAAATACATTTTGGCATACTCTGGATAATCGAAGCTGTAATGAGGGTTATCTTTAAATGTCTGGTATTTTTTTTCTGGAAAATCTATTCTGAAATACCCTCTTGGCTTTGGAGCATAATCAGGACTGCCTCCACAGGCCGTTATAATGAGCAAAAAGAATAGAATCAGAAAAATGTATTTCATGGGATTAAGGTATAAAATTTTATGTATTTCTTTGCTCAAAAATCCCTTAAAACCAGTTTAAATCTAGCTATTCCAAATTTCCCAAGACTTATCTGCCTGAAGTTGTAGCATCTCTGCTCCGTTTTTAATTCTAGCCCCATTTTCTTTTCCTTTACTTAGAAAAAGACTTTCTTCGGGATTGTAAATTAAATCATAGAGGAGATGCTTTTCACCTATATATTGATAAGGAATATCAGGACATTCGGTAGTGTTAGGAAAAGTACCAAGAGGGGTAGTATTGATGATAATTTGATGGTCCTGCATTGTTTTTTTACTCAGGTCTTTATAATTATACATTCCCTTTACAGGTCTTCTACTCACAAATTTATAATCAATCTTTAACTTTTCTAATACATACTTAACGGCTCTTGCTGCTCCACCATTTCCTAATATTAGCGCTTTTTTATGATGGCTTTTTAATAAGGGCTTCAAGGATAATTCAAAACCATAAGCATCCGTATTATAACCAATTAGTTTAGGTTTATAAGGATTGAATTTACAAAGCTCTCCAGAAAACAATGATTTAATTGAATGATGATGCGTTACTTTAATGCAATTTACAGCACCAACATCCTGTGCAGCTTTATCTATTTCATCAAGGTAAAACATTACTCCAATTTTATGTGGAATAGTTACATTCAATCCACATAAATCTTTCTCATTTTCCAGAAGCTTAGGTAAATCACTTAAGTTTTGAATAGGGAAAAGTTGATAGGTACAATCCGTCAACTTTTCCCTGGTAAATTTTTCTGTGAAATATTTTTCAGAGAAGGAATGTCCTAAAGGATAACCTATTAATCCAAATTTTTTCATCACCAAAACACCCTCAGACGCTATAAAAAAGTCTGGTTTTCTTTAATCAAATTTCAAAAAATGGTTAAAAGTATCACCACGTAACCCCAATCTTATGGTTTCTAGTGGGATAACTTCCGCAGGAGCTATGTTACCTAAATTAACATTGGAGCCTATTAATTCTATAAACCAAACTTGTTGTGCTTTTTGAGGAGCTTCCCAAATAATAGTTTCTTCTGGTATTTGTGTTAAAATTTCATCCACCAAGCCTTGCCTTACTTCTCCTGAGTCTCTGTAGATACCTACATTTCCACCTTCACGAGCTTCGGCAATTACTTTCCAAGCTCCAGCTTCAATTTCGGCCTTCATCAGTTTGATCCATTTATAAGGCGCAAAGATTTTCTTTTCGTCTTTAGAACCAACTTCAGAGATTACCGTAACTTGTTTACTTAACTTACTGATATACTCGCACTTTTCTTCGTGAGGAATTTCTATCGAACCGTCAGAAACTTCTACAAATTCCATCCCAAACTCATCTAAAACTTTCCTGTAATCTTCAAACTGACCACGGATGATAAAAGCTTCGAAAAGTGTACCTCCAAAATAAACTGGGATACCCGCATCTCTATAAATCTTTAGTTTCTCTTTTAGATTGGGCGTAACAAAAGAGGTGCTCCAACCTAGTTTTACAATATCAGTATGCGTTCCCGCTACCTCAATAAAATCTTCTACTTGTCTTAAACTCAGACCTTTATCCATTACCATTGTCAAGCCTCTTTCACGAGGTTTAACAGAACGTTCAGGAATATTATTTAAATTATAATTCATAACAGGGTGCAAAAATCTTAAAAAAAATCCAATTCTCTATAAAACTGTTGTTTTTATCCAGATTTTTCATCGGCTTCTAAGCCGTATAGCGGTTAATAATATCAATAATTACTTTATTGGTTTGCAATTGAGGCAGGTATTCGAACAATAAATAATGTTTTTCAACATCTGATGTTAAAGCTGTTTCTAACTGAATTAAAGCCTCGTTATTTTGACCATTTGCAATTAGATAAGCTACAAATCGATAATATAAATCTGCTGAGTCTGGATTATTTTTAATCCCTTCAGCAATAATCTCAATACATTTTGGAATATTTTCCTTCTCAAAAACAATAGAAGAGTAATCCAACCAAGCTTCCACGTCTAAGGGGTTTACTTCCACTACTTTCTCGTAAGCTTGTTCAGATTCGGTTAAATTTCCGAGTTTGTACTGCGCATCCGCAATAGCAAACCAATAATCAGGGTTTTGATCATCTAAATTTAATGCCTTTTTGTAGAAATGTAAAGACTCAAAAAAACGCTCTTCAAAATCAAGTGTTACCCCAATTCCGTACCAAGCATCTGCTAATTTAGTATCAATTTTCACCGCTTTTTTATAAAAAGAGCGGGCTTCATCCATTTTTTCTAATTTCTCGTAACACTCACCAATGGCGCAATAAGTATCTGCATTAGGTTGCTCATATTCGAAAGTTTGACGGTAAACATCAATCGCTTCTTGGAAACGATCTAATTGCACCAATGCATTTCCTTTATTAAAATATGCGGAAGCAAAACTATCTTTAATCAAGATCGCATAATCATATGCATCAATAGCTTTCTCAAATAAGCTTAACTTATGAAAAGCATTACCCAAATTATACCAAGCCGCATAAGAGTAGGGCTCGTTATCAATATATTGTTGATAAAACTGAATACTTTCTTCCTGCTTATCTAAAACATCATAACAAAATGCCAACTCATAAAGTGCATCCTGATTTTCCATGTTGTTTTCAAGGCAAAGTTTTAAATACGAAACGGCTTCGTCATAATCGCCCATGTTTTGATGAACAAAAGAAATCTGCATCAACACTTCATCCTTATTTTCGGCCATATCCAAGGCCTTTTTCAGGTTCTCTAAAGCATCATCATGTTGTTCTAAACTCTCGTAAATATTTCCTCTGATCATGTATATGTCGGCTTCAGAAGGCTCTAACAATTCGGCTTTTTCTAAAGACTCGAACGATTTTTCAATTTCGTTGGTGAAAACATGTAGTTGAGCCTTTTTAATATGGAAAATTGCTGCAAAAGGATGCTGCAAAACCGCGTATTCAATCACCTGCAAAGCCTTAATAGGATCGCTTTTGTCGATATAATAATCTATAATGTTTTCAAAGGCTTGTGCATCAAAAAAATATTGATCCTGATTGCGGATCATCTCTTCGTAACGCTCTACTGATAGTTTTGGATCTTCAGTAAATTCAAATTCGAATTCTTCTTCCATTCGGTAACAAATATTAAAGAGAACGTGTCAGGAAAAATAAAATTTGAAAACTCATTGCTTTCACCCGACTTATTACTCTCAAATTATAAATATTAATCACATGATTGTTATTATATTTTTCAACAATTAGACAATACTAGAGGTAAACTGTTGATTTATAAAACGGTATAATTTCAGATGTGTGATTATTAATGTTGAGGTAATTTATGCTCCCTTCTTCTCCTTTTTAAATTCTTAACTTTGTAAAGTTACCAATAAAAGATCAAAATCGAGATTCATGCTTTGACTCTCTTAAATCAGAAAAATTATGCAAGTTGCTATCGAAAAAGTATTAGAAAATTTAGGAATCGGTGAGAAAAATCATGCTGTTAGTACCGGAAAAATATGGAAGAGTGGAAAAAAAACGCAAGAAAAGAAAATTCATTCACCCGTTGATGGGAAATTAATAGCCTCTGTAAATTTTGCTAGCGCTGATGATTATCAAGAACTGATTGCTACTGCGAAAGATGCTTTCTTGGATTGGAAAATGATGCCAGCCCCAAAAAGAGGAGAAATTGTTCGTCAACTAGGTGAAGAATTAAGAAAACATAAAGACGATTTAGGTAAACTGGTTTCTTATGAAATGGGTAAAAGCCTGCAAGAAGGCTGGGGTGAAGTACAGGAGATGATTGATATTTGCGATTTCGCTGTTGGTTTATCTCGGCAGCTTTATGGTTTAACCATGCATTCTGAACGGCCACAACACCGAATGTATGAGCAATGGCACCCGATGGGTGTGGTTGGAATTATCTCTGCTTTCAACTTCCCAGTGGCTGTTTGGAGCTGGAATGCTGCATTAGCTTGGGTTTGTGGAAATGTTTGCGTTTGGAAGCCATCCGAAAAAACACCTTTAACAGCAATTGCCTGTCAAAAAATTATGCAGAAAGTTTTAGCTGCAAATGATTTACCTGAAGGGATTTCTTGTTTGGTGATTGGTGATAGAAATATTGGAGAATTAATGGCCAATGATACCAATGTTCCTTTGGTTTCTGCAACCGGATCAACACGAATGGGAAAAGCAGTTGGCGCTGCTATTGGCGCTAGGTTGGGTAAACATATTTTAGAATTAGGCGGAAATAATGCCATCATCATTACAGAAAATGCTGATTTAGACATGACCTTGATTGGGGCTGTTTTTGGAGCCGTAGGAACGGCCGGTCAGCGTTGTACCTCTACGCGTCGATTGATCATCCACGAAAGTGTTTATGATGCTTTTACTGCAAAACTAGTGAAAGCTTACGGCCAGTTGAAAATTGGAAATCCTTTAGATACACACAATCATGTAGGGCCATTGATTGATAAAGATGCTGTTCAGAATTATTTGACTTCTATTGATAAATGTAAAGCCGAAGGCGGAAAGTTTATAGTTGAAGGCGGTGTTTTGGAAGGCGCTGATTACGAATCAGGTTGTTATGTAAAACCTTGTATTGCCGAAGCTAAAAACGAAATGGCGATTGTGCAACATGAAACCTTTGCACCTATTTTATATTTGATGAAATATAAAGATTTGGATGAAGCTATCGCGATGCAAAACGGTGTTCCACAAGGTTTATCATCCGCAATTATGACGACCAATATGCGTGAAGCAGAAAGATTTTTATCCGTAGCAGGTTCTGATTGTGGCATTGCTAACGTAAACATTGGCACATCCGGAGCAGAAATTGGAGGTGCTTTTGGTGGAGAAAAAGAAACCGGCGGAGGAAGAGAATCAGGTTCTGATGCTTGGAAAGCTTATATGCGCAGACAAACCAATACCATTAATTACTCTACAACTTTGCCGCTAGCACAGGGGATTAAATTTGATTTTTAAAACTAAATAGAATTAAGATTCACTTTTGAGAAGACCTGATTGGACTTAAAAGTTTAAAGTAAAGAGGCTGTCTCAAAAAGGCGGTCTCTTTTTTTTTAAAGAGTTTTACTATTTTCAATAAATAGTTTCACATTTATTTGGTATAATTACTTGATTTACATATATTTAAGAGTAAATCAG
>JAHJVW010000059.1 GCA_018828585.1 Bacteroidota bacterium | reverse complement strand
TTTTTACCTTGCAACGGTCTTGTATTTTTTACTTTATCATAATCTAAGAATCTACATGGGTAAGAAGATTCTGACCCGTAAAACATTGGGTCAACTGTTTGGATACAAATTCTATCTTTTGCTTCATTGTTGTAATAAGTATCTTCTATAACAATAGTTTTAAAACCAAATGATTGAATGTAGTTTAAGATTTCATAAGGGTTTTCTAAATATGGCAATACACAATTGATTAAAATAGAATCGTAATTTTTATGCTTTTGAAAAGCAAGATCAATGGTGTCAAAAAAATCTAACTCCTCAAAAGCAATTTGTTCGTTTCCAGCTTTCACAAAATGAGATTGTTCTACAATGCTCCAAGTTACCTTTGATAGTTTTTGTAGGAATTTTCTATTTTGAAAATAAGTAGTCCCTAAAGAACCACCAAAATCAATTAAAGATAAATTCCCATTATTTTTTGCGGCAATTAACATTAAATGAGATAATAATGGCTATGAGTAATAAATTTGCTCGTGGTTAAACCCATCGCGTTCCCAGACTGATTTCCCATTCTTAACTTTTAATGATGACTGAATAACATGGGCAAGTATTTTTTCATCATCATAACCCTCACATTTATTTTTCGCGTTTTCCCAGCTTTCAAAATCACCTAGCCAACCGTATTTTCTTGGCTTACGTCTTCGGTAGAAGTCTAAAATCTGATCAATCATTTAAAAGCAATTTAGATAATGAGAAATAATTCAAATTTAAAAGAAATATGATTAATTCTTGCGCAAATCTTGTAAATAATTTATATAAAAAAACAATGAAGTTAACATCAAAGTGTTACTTTAGGGCTTTGAGTATTTGTATTCATCGTGAAAATCCTTTAAAATAACTCTGTGGAAAACACAATTTATCTAGCCTCCAATTGCGATAATGATTATATATTATTTTATGCGACTCTTCTTAAATCCATAGAAATTCATCATAAAACATCCGAAAAAATTGTTTCTTTTCTTATCGGAGATAATATTTCTGAAGAGAATAAAGCAAAAGTTGAGCAATCTTTAACACTTAACAAAATCGAAATCAGGTGGATGACTTGTGCCGATTTTATACCTGAGGGATATAGTCTTCCTAATGATAGAAGTACTTTCCCAATATCGATTTACATGAATATCTATCTTCCTAGAGGACTTGCTCCTGAGATTAAGAAAATTCTTTACCTAGATGTAGATATGATTGTTTTGGATGATATCTCAAAACTATATAATTTAGATTTAGGGGATAATATTTTAGCAGCGGCTCTGGACAGAATTAAGATTTTTAGTCATTGGGCGGGTATTTTGAATTACAAAGAACTAGGATTTGACCCTAACTTACCCTACTTTAATACTGGTGTAATGTTAATTGATGCTGAAAAATGGAGAGCTAATCAGGTAACACAAGCTATAATTGATGCCATAGAGAACAATAAAAAGTATTCTTTCTTTGCTGATCAGTATGGTTTAAATGTGGTTTTAGCTAAACTACCTTGGTTAGTGTTACCTCAAAAATGGAATCATGTTTCTTTTGATCCTATAGAAAAAACACAACCTTCTATTATTCATTATGTTGCAGAAAAGCCCATTCACGAGCATTATAAAGCCTTGCCAGAACATGCTGTGACTTTCTTTAAATATTTAGAAAAAACAAAATTTAAGGATGCCCAAAAAATATCTTCATTTCAATGGAAATTGAAACGATTGAAAATTATTATTTCTAAGCGGTTCAGAAGGATTTTTAATAATTTTGATGTTTAGGTAGTCAGCTTAAAATTTCTGCAATTTCTAGATAGCCTTTTTCTATAGCTAAATCTGCTGCAAGCTTACCGCCTTCCATGCGAGTATCCACTTTCGCACCTTTTTCTAATAATAGAATTATGATTTCGATATTCCCATTCTGTGCCGCAGAATGTAAAGGGCTTACTCCTGATTTCTGAAGAACATTTACTTCAGCTTCATTTTCTATTAGCATTCTTGCTATCGAAGTATGATTACCAGCCACCGCCGAATGCAAAGGATATACGTTAAAACCATTTTTTGAAGGAAGGTTAACCTCAGCACCTTTTAATACTAAATATCTTGCAACTTCCTCTATTCCAAAATAAGCCGCTAGTCCCAATGCTGTAAAGCCATCCTCAGAATAATCATTTATTTTTGCAGGATTTTTAAATACTTCATGCGCTACGACGTCAAATTTTCCAGCTGCAGCAGCTTCAAAGAGTGTGAGGTTGTCTAAAGACGCTACTAATAAGGTAGTAATGGCAGATTGATGAAAATAACAAGAAAGCATAAGCGGAGAAACGCCGTGGCTAGTAATTTTGATAATTTCTGAATGATGATCTGGCAAATAGCTTTTGACAGCTTCAAAATCCCCCTTAATAATCAATTCTTCCAAAAAATTGGCTTGCATTTAATTGAATTAAGATTTAATATTAGTAATAAAATAGTTTTCTAAAAAATTAAACTCAATTTATATTTGATTTAA
>JAHJVW010000058.1 GCA_018828585.1 Bacteroidota bacterium | reverse complement strand
TGTTAATTTAATATTAAATTTTAGTTATCTTAGTATTAAATTAAATTCAATATTATGAGAAAGTTACGCTACACCCTTACTTTATTAGTTTGCTTTGGCTTTTTAACACAAGCACAAGAGACTACGGTTTACTATCATAATAATAATGAAATAACAAAAAATACAGATAGTGCTACCTATTATATAAAATTTAGCAAACTAGATAACGGATCGTTTGCTTTCCAGAGATATTGCATGGATAATATTTTGAAAGAAAAAGGTACTGTTCAGAATATTTCAACCTTGATAAAAGATGGAGAAATAACAACTTTTTATACTAACGGGAACATAATGGATAAGACAAACTTTATCGCAGGATTACCAGGCGGGATCCAAATCCATTATTTTGCTGATGGAACAGTAAATTATAAGACCATGGTAAATTCAGCTGGTTACGGATTTACAAACCAAGCCGAAAGCGACACAAAATATTTATTTTGTGCTACTCCTGATCATCAAGTAATTTTGGAAGATGGAAATGGCTATTTTAAAGCATATAATGATCAACTTGAAGTGATTCAAGAAGGCGCTGTAGTAAATACCTTTGCGGATGGAACTTGGAAAGGTTATGAAAATAACCAATTGGCTTTTGTCGAAATATATAAGAACGGCGTATTAATAAAAGGAGAAAATTTCTCTTTAGATGGTAATGTTTATCAGTATGCACAAAGAAACAGAAGGCCTGAGCCTAAAGGCGGAATCAACAGCTTTTACAATTATATTGCTTCTTCTTTGCAAAGTGCCTATGGCATTGATGCAAAAATAATGATGAAATTTATTGTTGATCCTTCTGGAAATTTGAAGAATATAGAAGTTATCAATTCTTCTAACAAGAAGATAAATTCTTTAGCCATTTCTGCATTAAAGAATGCGCCTAAATGGAACCCAGCTATAGAACAAGGTAAACCAATTCAGTTTGCTTATTATATGCCTATAAATATTAAAAATTAAGCTTTTGACGTTTATAAAAATCTCTCAAAAACAAAAGAGCTCCTAACTATAGAAGCTCTTTTTTATTATAAACTAAAAATCAGTTCACTTTCGTCACGTCACTAGCTCCGCTTTTATTGATGCTTTTTTTGATAGCCGCCCCTTTATAACTTACATCACTTGCACCAGATGCAGCAACTGTGATTGATTTCTCAGCATTAAACTCACCATCAGAACCTCCACTCATTTTAGCAATCAATTCGCCTGCAATTAATCCAAATGCTTTAACGTCGCTACCTCCGCTAGCTTGTATAGTAAAACTTGATGCGCTCCCCTTTAGATATATATCTGAACCTCCGCTACTTGCTACTTTTAAATCAGCAACAGCTAAATCTAATTTGACATCACTTCCTCCTGAGGCCCTAATTAATAAGCTATTCATCTTGAATTGGTTTTTACCATAAATATCACTTCCTCCAGAGGCAATTAAACTATTTAAAGTCTTAAAAGAGATATATGCTTTTATACTATTATTTTTTCCAAAACTCCAGTTTCCCCAACCTGAGCCTCTTTCGATTTCAAATTTTAAAGCACCTTCTGCTGTCTTAGAAACTTTAACCTTTTCCATTAAATCCTTTGACCCCTTTAAGACTACTTTTTCTGAACCATCTTGAGAAAGATATATATCTATGCCTGAAGACACTATTATACCATTAAAATTATTTATGTTGATGGCTTTCTCAATTTCTTGAGCCATTAGAGTAGCTGCACTAACAAAAATCAAAAAGCAACTTAATACCGTTTTCAAAAGTTTAGGATTCATCATCATTAATTTATTTTTAGAGTTTAATTTCTAAGATTTGTTACATCTTTTTTCTATCAGACGCCTCCTGCTGGGAATAAGTTGCACCATCTACTAAAAAAATTATAGCTTTTAGGATAAATCACTAATTTTAAACAAAAAATTAATTATGTCATCAAAGAAAGTACTCATCCTTAATCATATCCAAATTCAACAAAAAATTAACCGAATTGCTTTTCAGATTTTAGAAGACAATTTTGACGAGAAGGAAATTATTATTGCTGGGGTCATTTCAAGAGGTTACCGTTTAGCCCAAAGAATTGAAACCGTACTTTCTCAAATATCAACTATTAAAATAAAGATGGTTAAAATTGAGCTCAATAAAGATAGTTCAAAATTAGAATCGGCAATTAATGTCCCTATTCAAGAATGCGAAAATAAAGTGATTATTTTAGTTGATGATGTATTGAATAGTGGTAGAACGATTGCTTATGGTTTAGGTGTATTCCTAAACATTCCTTTAAAGAAGTTGCGTTCTGTCGTTTTAATTAACCGCAGCCATAAGAATTTTCCAGTAGCAACAGACTTTGTAGGCCTAGAACTTTCTACTGTTTTAAAAGAACATGTATCGGTTGTTTTGGATGAAAATAATGAAGAAGATGCGGTTTATTTAATTTGATTTTGCTTTAAGGGTTGTAGCAAAAAGCTTGTTTGAACTCCCTAAAAACTATATGAATCCAATGCTTGCATTAAAATATCAGCATTTAAATCCAATCCTTTTAATTTGATTCGAGCTTGCTCATAAAACGGACGACGCTCTATCAATTTAGCCTCAATATATTCGATTAACTCTTCATAGCTTTTCCCTTTTACTAAAGGTCTTTCTACCCTAGCATTAATTAATCTATCCGCTAAAACCTTTATAGGCGAATCTATAAAAACTGTAATGCCGTTATCATTCATCCATTCCATATTATCAAAAAAACAAGGCGCTCCTCCTCCTGTCGCAATGATGACATCTTTTGCAAATGCAGCGTTTTGTAAAACGTCACGTTCCTTTTCTCTAAAACCTTGTTCACCTACTGCCGCAAAAAGCTGAGGAATGGGCATTTGATTTTGCAACTCTATCAGCTCATCTAAATCTATAAAGGGTCGGTTAAATTTATAAGCAACACTTTTACCCAATTTACTTTTACCGCATCCCATAAAACCGATGAGAAATATTCTTTGATTTGAGATTTGAGACATCCTTAATATAATTTTACACGAGGATCTAAAACTGCATACAAGATATCAGCTAGAATATTAATAATTACAAAAATAAATGCGATGAATAGAATTGCGCCCATGATGACTGGTAAATCAGCGAGTTCCAGCGCATCTACCGTAGCTTTTCCTAATCCGTTGAAGCCAAAAATGTATTCTACAAAAAAGGAACCTGCCAATAGTGACGCAAACCAACCAGAAACAGCCGTAACGATAGGATTTAAGGCGTTTTTTAAGGCATGTTTAAAAATGATTGCTTTTCTACCCAAACCTTTTGCTTTTGCTGTTCGGATGTAATCTTGCTGCATGACATCCAGCATTGCGCCTCTGGTTAATTGCATAATGATGGCTAAAGGACGAAGTCCTAATGTAACCATTGGTAAAATTAAGTTTTTCCAAACCAATACTTCCCCATTAAAAGGGTCGTAATCATATAAACTTCCCGACATGTTTAAGCCTGTATAATTGCTCAAAACAAAGCCAAATAACCATGCTATAATTATCCCAGCGAAAAATGATGGCGCCGATATTCCCAAAATTGAACCTGCAATTGCCGATTGATCTATCCAAGTGTCTTTATAAATAGCAGCAATAACTCCTAAAAATATACCCAAAATGGTAGCCATCAGCATCGCAGTAAATGCTAAAATCATAGTGTTGGGAACCGTCTCGGCTAAAATAGCCGTGACATCTCTTTTAGTTTGATAGGACTTTCTTAAGTAAGGAAATTTTAAAACTAAGGCTTGGGTTTGATTAATATTGAATAATTTTTGATAATGATATTTAGCCTGAGAAGCAGAATCGGCACCATGAATTGCTATTGGGGAAAGATCATCAATGTAATATAAAAACTGAACTGAAACAGGTTTGTCTAAACCAAACTCTTTTCTAACAGCTTCTAAAGATTGTACATCAGAACGCTGTCCCTGGGTCATTCTAGCAGGATCTGCTGGCAAAATATTGAAAAGAAAAAAGACAACGACCACTACCCCAGCTAAAACCGCCAAGCCATATAAAAGCTTTTGGAGTATGTATTTGATCATTCGTTTTTACTAAAATATGCTTTGGATAATTGATTATAATCAGGCAAGGCCGATGCAGGCCATTTATTAATCACTATGCCATTTTTCAATAATATCAATCCAGGATTAGACCTCACCATACTTTTTAAAGGAACTGCATCTGCATAAAAGACTTCCATCATTAATTTTATTTTTTTTGAAAGCTTCCCTGCATCTTGAGCGGAGTTTGAAGTCAACAAAATCGTTCTGATGTTGAAGTTCTCTACCGCATTAATAGCTATCGCATTAATATCTCCTAAAGATTTTTGATTGGTTTTATCTAAATTCCAGGCAACTGCTACTAAATTATAATATGGATTATCTAGTATTTCTTGCGTATAATTGACTCCCTGCGAATCGTAAATATTTAAGTCTTTGATTTTAGGTTGATAACCTGCTTTTACCAATTTAGGTGCTGACGAGGAAACCAATTCCCAATCTTTATTTTCATAGATTTTTGTTTGCAGATATTCTTTATCTGTCATTTCCTTTTGTTCACTTGTCTTTTTATTCTTTAAAGTATAGATGATGACATATTCATCTTGAGGCGCTCCTTCAGGGATTTTCATCGCATTAGGAATGCTGACGCCAACTTTATAAGGTAAAAAATCTATAATTGGGAGAAAAGTATAAGTATACAATCCAAACAAAACAGTTAAAACAACCACTAAAGTACTGCTCCAAAACTGAACTGATTTATTAGAAGAAAGCGGATTTATATCATCCTTTTTAATAAAAATAAATACGATAAAGATTAATAGAACTAAGTCTTTACTAAAAGATTGCCATGGAGTTAATGGAATGGCATCACCAAAACAACCACACGTTTTTACAACATCAAAAAAGGCCGAATAGAAAGTTAAAAAAGTAAAAAATACAATCAGTAAAAGCAAACCCCAAGCTACTTTTTTAGCATAAAAACCGGTGAGCAATAACACCCCAAAAATAACTTCTAAAGCACATAAGAATATGGATAAGAAAACAGCTAACTGATTTAAGAAAATTAGATGAAAAACCTCAAAATATTCTTCCAACTTGTACGAAAAACCAAGCGGATCATTTAGTTTAATTAATCCCGAAAAAATAAAAAGTAAGCCAACTAAAATTCTGGCTACCCAAAGTATGGTGTTATTTCTTTTCTTCATACCATAAAATCAAGAAACACCCAGTTTAATTAAAGCAAATATGGCATAGTTCATCATATCTTGATAATTTCCCTTTACACCTTCTGATGCTAAAGTTTTTCCTTTATTGTCTTCTATCTGCTTTACTCTTAAAATCTTCATTAAAATTAAATCGGTTAAAGAACTTACCCGCATGTCTCTCCAAACTTCGCCATAATCATGATTTTTAGCAAACATCAACTCCTTTGCTTCATTTGCTTTAACATCAAAATCAATTCCAACATCTTCTGCATTTAATTCTTGTGGTGCACTGTCGCTAATCTCTAATTGCATCATTGCAATGATACAATAGTTGATGATACCTATATATTCACCAATAATATCGTCACCAACTTTACTTACCTTTTTATCTTCTAGTGTACGAATCCGTTGTGCTTTGATAAAAATTTGATCGGTAATGGAAGAAGGTCTTAAGATGCGCCAAGCCGTTCCATAATCTTTGGTTTTCTTGATGAAAAGGTCTTTACAAACCTTTATAATTGCGTCGTATTCTGAAGATGTATTCTTTGCCAAAACTAATAAAATGTTTGCCCTGATGATTACAGGATATATGAATTAATGCCTATTTTGCGCTAAATATGATGGCTAAAGATACATTTTTTCAAATAAAAGAGACATTAAATATAGATGGTAAAATCATAGATTTAACCCAACCTAAGGTGATGGGAATTTTAAATATCACCCCCGACTCCTTTTTTGAAGGCAGCAGAGTAAATAGCGAGAAAGAGATTCTTAAGCAAGCGGAAAAAATGATTGATGAAGGTACCGATTTCCTAGACTTAGGGGCTTATTCTAGTCGGCCTAGTGCTGATGATATTTCTGAAAAGGAAGAGATTAATCGTTTAATCCCATGTGTTAAATTAATATCTAAGGAATTTCCCAAAGCCATTTTATCAGTAGATACTTTTAGAGCTAACGTTGCAGTGCAGGCTATAGAAAATGGAGCGCATATCATTAATGATATTTCTGGAGGAAATTTGGATAACCAGATGTTTGAAACTGTTGCAAAATTGAAAGTTCCATACATTTTGATGCACATGAAAGGTACACCGCAAACCATGAAAGGCTTGAATCAATATGAAAATATGATGCAGGAAATATTTTTCTATTTTTCTGAAAAGATTGCACAATTAAAAGCTTTAGGCGTAAATGATATTATTCTTGACCCGGGATTTGGTTTCGCTAAAGATATTGCTCAGAACTATGAACTTTTAAATCATTTTGATGAATTCAGGATGTTAGGTTACCCTGTTTTAGCCGGACTTTCCAGAAAATCGATGATTTGGAAAAAATTAAATATCACTCCTAATGATGCATTAAATGGTACAACAATTCTAAATACCATTGCGTTACAAAATGGCGCAAGTATTTTGCGAGTACACGACGTGAAAGAAGCGAAAGAATGCATTAAAATTTTAGACCTTTTAAAATCGCATAGTAATTAAACAAATTGTTTTCACTATTTTGGAATGATGGATTTTTTAGATTTTAGTTTTCTTAAACTTTCGGTATTAGATATTATAGACATGCTACTTGTGGCAGTCATTATCTATTATATCTATAATCTAATCAGAGGGACTATTGCGGTTAATATCTTTATAGGTTTCATACTTATTTATATTCTTTATTTCGTTACCGATGCTTTGCATATGAAATTGCTTTCGGGCATTTTAGGCAGTTTCGTAAGTGTTGGTTTTATTGCCTTGATTGTCGTTTTCCAACAGGAAATCCGTCGTTTTTTACTCACCATTGGAAAAAATATCTCCTTAAAAAATCAAACTTGGTTAAAGTTTATTTTCAGAAAAGAAGAGTTGGAAAAGAATAATATGGCTAAAATTAAGCCGATTATAGATGCTTGTAAAACGATGAAAAAAACACGTACAGGTGCATTAATTGTCTTTGCCAAATATTTTGATCAGGATGCTTTTGTAAATAGTGGCGAAATGATGGACGCCAAAATTTCGAAAAGATTATTAGAAAGCATTTTCCAAAAACACAGTCCGCTACATGATGGTGCAGTAATCATTTCAGAAAACAAAGTAAAATCGGCCAGTTGCATTTTACCCTTAACAGAAAACGACAAACTTCCACCTCAGTTTGGCTTAAGACATCGAGCAGGAATTGGCGTGACCGAATCGAGCGATGCAACAGCTTTAATTGTATCTGAAGAAACAGGAGAAATTTCTTATGCACAGCAAGGCAGAGTAAAAATGAACATCAGTTTTACCGATTTGGAGCGATTACTGAATAAAGATTTCAGTTAAACCGACAAAATATATTGGACTCATATTTGTTTACAATCGGAAAAAATTAAAATGAAAAATCACTTTATTATTGGCGACGTTCACGGTTGCTTTCATACACTTAAAAACCTTTTGAAACATTGGAAAGCAAATGAACATCAGCTGATTTTCGTGGGTGATTTGATTGATCACGGAAATAATAGCCCTCAAACAGTTGCCCTTATCCAAGATATTCAAAAGAAACATTCAGATACGATTATTTTAAGAGGAAATCACGAACAGCAATTCCATCAACATTGTTTAAATGAATTTAATGAGGATTGGTACGAGAAATCCGGTGAACGTACTTTTAGTCAGTATTTAATACATAACCGATTGGTGGATAAAGACGCAGAGTGGTTTTCGAATTTTCCTTTATATTATGAAACCCCAAATTTATTAATTTCCCACGCTGGAGTTTGTGATACGGATGATCCTTTTAACGCAGAAAATTTGGATGGAGTGGTATGGCATCGTAATAAAATTAAAAGATTAGACCAATTACAAGTTTATGGGCATACTCCGCAAGATGAAGCAATTTTTGATGCTGAGGTAAATGCCATAAATATTGATACTGGAGCGTATAAGGCTAATAAACTAACCGCTTTATTGGTGAAGAATGATGGAAGTATTTTGAAAATGATTGATGAATCAACCCATGAAGAAGATATTCCAAATGAGAAAGAGGAAGAGATGATATAAAACCTCTTCCTCTTATTTTAATATGTTCAGTAAAATATTAATCTATTTTAGAAACGTTTCCTGAACCTACTTTGCTAATCGAAACATTCGGATCTCCAATATATTTTATAGATCCAGACCCAAAAACTGAAGCATTTAAATCTTTTTGAGCGCTAATGTAAACATTCCCAGAACCAGCAACTTTAATATTCCCAGTTTCGGTGGCTAATTTTTTTGCTTTTACATCTCCTGAACCAGAAACTGCAATATTCACAGAACCAGTTTTCCCTGACAGGTTAACATTACCCGATCCACTTAATGCAACCGCAGTATTTTGGGTATCAACATTGGCATTTATTTCTCCAGAACCGCTTAACTGAATATCAGCACTGGCCGAATTCATGACGCCGTCCAAATTTAAAATTCCCGAACCTGATAACATTAAACCGTCTAAACGTTTAGCAGTAATATTAATGGTTACTTTTTTACTTACTGAATTCCAGCTATTCATTTTTCTTTTTGTTCGGATTCTTAAAACACCATTTTCAACAACAGTTTCAATTTTGTTGATATCTTCAGCGTTACCCATAATACTTAAACTTTCTTGTTCTCCCATCATCACATTTACGGTATAAGATCCGCTGGAAGAAATCGCATGAAAATTTTTGACATCGCGTGTTTCAGACTGTTGATGTAGAGATTGGAAAACTTCAACTACACAAGCTTTTGAATTTGTGGTATTTGCTACTAATAATGCGCTTATACCTAAGGAAAGGATTAATAATTTCATGTGTTTATGTTTTTATTAATAGACGACAGAACTTTAGAAACGTTGCATCATCAATTAATAATTTTAGCATCAACATAAAAATTACGATCTACTTTAATGTCGTTTAAACTTGTAGCAGTCTTTAAAACCTTCCAATTATTAGTTGGATAAACAAAATTATTTTGACCTGCTAAACGAACAGGCATGGCAAAATCCTTTACATCTGTTTTCCATCTCATTAGAATTTGGTTACCTTCTTGTTTAAATTCTAAAACTGGAATATTTTTATACCTCAAGTATTGGTCAAAAACTGGCGTAAAATTAGTTCCAGATTGTTGATTAAAATAATTTACAACTTGGGTAGTTGTGGTCGTCTTTTTTCCAAATGTAGTATTCAATCCTGTTAAAATTGAGCGCCACTTTTCATCATTATTAATAATTTGCCTGATGGTATGCAATAGGTTGGCGCCTTTATCATACATATCTCCTGAACCTTCCTTGTTCACTCCGTAAACTCCAATAATAGGTCCGTCTAGCTTTATATTTTTTCTCTGCCCAATCACATAATCAGCACCCGCTTCCTTTCCGTAAAAGTATTCGACAAATAAGTTTTCAGAATAGGTGGTGAAACTTTCATGAATCCACATATCGGCAATGTCTTTTGAGGTAATGTTATTACCAAACCATTCGTGACCACTTTCATGAATAATGATAAAATCCCATTTCAATCCCCAACCTGTTGCAGATCTGTCCCTACCTAAATATCCATTTTGATATTTGTTTCCATAAGCCACAGCACTTTGATGTTCCATTCCTAAATGTGGCGTTTCAACCAATTTGTAACCATCCTTATAAAAAGGATATGGACCAAACCAATACTCAAAAGCTTTTAACATTCGGGGTACATCTCTATTAAATTGAGTTTTTGCTTTCTCTAAATTTTCAGGTAAAACATAAAAATCCATACTCAAATTCCCTTTCAGCCCTTTATAAGTATCAGAAAAATGAGCGTAATTTGCAGCGTTTACCGCGATATCATAATTATTAATTGGATTTACCACTTTCCAATCGTAACGAGTATAGCCATTTTTTAAATCTGTTGTTCCCACTAATCTTCCGTTAGAAACATCCATGATATCATTTGGAACGCTGATGCTGATTAAAGCACTATCTACTTCGTCCGCTTGTTGGTCTTTATTGGGCCACCAAATACTGGCCCCAACACCTTGGCAAGCTGTGGCTATCCAATCTTTATCCCCATCATGCTTAGCAAATACAAAACCACCATCCCAGGGCGCTCTTTTGGCTACAGTTGGTTTTCCAGAATAAAAAACCTGAAAACTATCTTGTTTTCCTTTTAGAATATCCTGAGGAAAAGTCAAGAAAACTGCATTAAATTCTCTCTTCCCACTTAATTCTTTTCCATGATAAATGATTTTATCAATGTTTAAATTGTCAAATAAATCAAATTGTAAGGTTTTGAAATGGTTAGTCGCCGTAAATTTAAAAACTACGCTTCCGCTGATGAACCTGTCCTTTGGATTTACTTTAACATCCAAATGGTAAAAATTGATATCATAACAAGTACGATAGGGTGAGGTTAAACTTCCTCTCAAAGAATCGGATTTAGTAAAAATTTCCTTTTTTACCATTAACTGAGCGCAACTAGTTAAAGCTGCACTCATTAATAAAATGATAATGGCTGATGAGATGAGTCTATTCATCGATATAATTTCTATTTCAGTACGTCAAACGTGATCACGCTATTATTAAAAACTTTTTGTGTTGCTTTTTGAAAATCACTCGCATCTGCTTTGTAAATATTTGGCACAAATGTCTGCGGATTTCTTTGGATCAACGGAAACCAAGTACACTGAATTTGAACCATCATGCGATGCCCCCTTTTGAAAGTGTGCAATACATCCTGCATCGGAATTTCAATTTTTGTTTCTTGATTTGCCACCATAGGTTCAGGTTTTTCGAAACCATCTCTAAAACGAGCAGGCATTACTTCCGAACGTACCATTTGCCAATAGTTACTTAACGTAATATTTTTATTTGGCATATACTCGTTGTTTGGCTCGTTAGCTGGATAAACATCAATCAATTTTACTACCCAATCGGCATCAGTTCCTGTGGTGCTTACTTTTAATTTAGCTAGAATTTCTCCACCTAGGGTGATGTCATTGTCCAAAACATCGGTTTGATAAACCAAAACATCTGGTCTTCGACCTGCAAATCGCTGATCTTCGCTCATATAATTAAATGGCGTAAAACCTGTAGATGTCGATAAATCATTGGTATAAGGAACCGGATTCATAGGATCACTTTCAAAAGATCTTGCGCCATATTCCATGGTAGAAACCTCAGATAAACCTCCTTTTAAACTTAAGGAGTAGGTTTTCTTTACCACATTTTTAGCCGGCCATTGATCAAATTGTTCCCATTGTTTCTTACCTGTGTCAAACATGTAAGCTTCTGGTAAGCCTGAGTTTTTATCGCCATTTCCTTTTAAGAAATGATAAAAGAATTTGGCTTCAATATTTCTTTGATAAAAAGTAGCCACACTATCGCCAAAATAAATATCGTTATGCATGGTGTGACCAGTTTCTCGGCTCCACCTACCATGGCCAAAAGGCCCTTCAACAATGGTATTATAGGTATTTGGGCTGTTTTTTTCAATGGTTTTGTAAATGGCCAACGGACCACGTAAATCCTCAGCATCAAACCAACCACCTACTGTCATTACTGCAGGCATCACATTTTTCAAATGAGGTAAAAGGTTACGCTTTTGCCAAAATTCATCATAGTTAGGATGATTCACCGTTTCTTGCCAGAAGAAGTTGTCGCTATAATATTTATCTGCGTTTTTCAACGGACCTAAATCCATCCCAAACTGGTAACCATCTTTGGTTCCCATATCAATCATCTTATACCAAGGCTCTGTAGTTGGGGCTGTTTTTTGAACGCCAAAAACTGGGAATGTTGCTATATATGCTTGAATAAATGCGCCATTATGGTGAAAATCATCAAACCAAAAATCAGAAATTGGTGCTTGTGGCGAAGAGGCTTTTAAAGCTGGGTGATTAGCCGTTAAACCTGCTGCAGTATAAAAACCAGGATAAGAAATCCCCCACTGACCAACTTTTCCGTTACTCTCTTTTAGATTTTTAACTAGCCAATCTACAGTATCGTAAGTATCAGAACCTTCATCAACATCGGTTTTTGATTTTTTATTATCAATCACAGGAGTCATGTTTGTCCATTGTCCTTCACTCATCCAACGACCTCGCACATCTTCATAAACAAAAATGTATTTATCTTTCATCATCGTTTCGGAGGGACCTAAACTTGTTTTGAATTTATCTTCGCCGTAAGGTGCAACGCTATAACAGGTGCGTTGCATCATCACTGGATATTTGTTGGTTGCGGAAGCATCTTTAGGGATATAAATGGATGCGAAAAGTTTCACACCATCTCTCATGGTGATATACTTTTCTACTTTGTTATAATTCTGCTTAACAAAATCTGAATTGTTCTGCGCAGAAGAAAATAGAGGCAAAACAAATAAAATAAGGAGATATAGAGTTCTTTTCATTTGATTAGGGATTGATTAAAAAACTAAGATAGGAAACATCAGATAAAAAAACCTGATATAACGGTTATGCTATATAATATTTACAAAATGACTAAACCTTTAAATCATTAATCTGCTGCTTTAAAGCAAAAATCTATCGTAAAAACTTAAAAAAGGTTAATTATTGTTAAAATAAGGATTTAGATTTTTGAAATATAAATATAATTACCATCTTCACCTAAAGATTTAGTTTAACTTAATTACCTATGAAAAAAACCCTACTCTTTACGATTAGTTTCATACTACTCTGTATTACTGCAATCGCACAGCAAACGCAAATTAAAGGAACGGTTATCGACAGTTCGGCAAATGTAAAATTGACCAATGCTTCTATTAGCATTTTAAGAGCTCAGGATTCTATCCTAGTTAAATTTACGCGAGCTGCTACAAACGGTGAATTTAATTTTCAAAACCTTAAAAGCGGCAATTATTTATTGATGATTACCTACCCAGACTATGCCGACTATATGGATCCTTTTTCCTTAAAAGACAATGAGAAAAAAGACGTTGGGAAAATTGAAATGGTTTTAAAAGCTCGCTTATTACAAGAAGTCATCTTTAAAGGAGAAGCAGTTCAAGTGAGAATGAAAGGCGACACCACTGAATTTGATGCCAAAACCTTTAAAGTACAACCCAATGCAAAAGTGGAAGATTTACTAAAACAGCTTCCAGGTATACAGGTAGATAAAGACGGTAAAATCACTGCTCAAGGACAAACTGTAAATAAGGTTTTGGTTGATGGCGAAGAGTTTTTTGGCGACGACCCAACCTTGGTGACTAAAAATATCCGCTCAGACATGGTGGATAAAGTGCAACTGTATGATGATAAGAGCGAAAACGCCAAGTTTACAGGAATTGATGACGGCGTAAAAAATAAAACCATCAATCTTAAATTGAAAGACGATAAGAAGAAAGGATACTTCGGAAAACTGGATTTGGGAAAAGGAAATGGAGATTATTATAGTACGCAAGGACTATTCAACCTATTTGATAATAAAAAGAAATTATCGCTGTACAGCACCATTGGAAACACCAAAAGAACGGGTCTTGATTGGCAATCCTCTCAGAAATATGGCTTAATGAATAACAATATTGAGATTGGTGATGATGGCGGTGTAAGTATTTATTTTAGTGATTATGATCAATTTTCTGGGGAGAATTTTAGAGGTGAAGGAATACCGAAAATAATAAATACTGGTCTCCATTTCGAGAATAAATGGAAGGAAGATAAACACGCATTAAATTTCGATTTCAAATATGGCAAACTAGATAATGCGGGTTTTAGAAACAGTATCGTTCAGAATAATTTACCGACTAACTTATTGACCAATAACTCGAACAAAGGTTTTGATAATGTCTTGGATCAAAAAAAGGGAAGTATAAGCTATAATTTCAAAATTGATTCTACCTCTAATATCAAAATAGGTTTTGACCAAACATTGAAGACCAATAACGATGCTAACAATACCATTACCTCAGGTTTCAAGGATAATTTAACAAAAATCAATTCTGGGATAAGGAATTATAGCCAATCACAAGATGATTCCAAACAAAATTCAAGTTTGTTTTATGGTAAAAAGTTTAAAAAAGTAGGTAGAACCTTAACTTTCAGGTTTAACCAATCTCATTTTAAGACGACTGTCAATGGTTTATTACAATCAACCAATACATTCTTTAACGCATCTAGCGGAATTGTAGATAGTGTTGATGTAATTGATCAGTTAAAAAAGAATGCTAGTAATGGAGATTCGTACAAAACCAGTTTAACTTTTACAGAAAAGCTGGGGAAATTATTTGCCGTTACTGCCAACTATGATTACGCAAATGCAAAAACAAATTCTGATTTAAAGTCTTTAAACGCTGATAATAATGGTAATTATGCTATTGTAGACCCAGCATATACCAATAATTTAGATTATAAAGTAAATACCAATCAAGGTGGGTTATCATTCAATTTCAAGAAAGATAAAACAAATATTACATTCGGTTCTAAAATCGCAAGGTCAGATTTAAAGCAGAATAACCTCCTAAAAGGCACTTCCTTTTCAAGAAGTTTTACCAACTATTTACCAGCTGCTTCTTTCGAATATAAATTTTCTAAGCAAAGTGGCTTAAGATTTAATTATAATGGGAGCACCAGCCAACCCACCGTAAATCAGTTACAGCCTATTTTAGACAATAGCGACCCGTTAAATATCACCCTTGGAAATCCAGCTTTAGGCCAAGCTTTTAATAATAGGTTCAACATGGGCTATAACTCTTATAAAGTATTATCAAACAGATCCATTTATGTGGGAGCTTCTTTTAGCTACGTAGGAAAAGCGATTGTAAATTCTGTCACTACAGATGAAGGCGGTAAAAGTATTCTTCGATATATCAATTTAACAGATAAAAGACCAAACAATTTCTACCTGTATAGTGGTTACAATAAAAAAATAGGAAAAACCAAACTAAACTTTAATGGAGGCTTAAGTGCCAACGGGAATACTTATTACAGTATGATTAACAATAAAATCAACGAAACCAAAGGTTATAATTTTGGTACTAACATAGGCTTAGACAGCTATGAAAAGAAATATAACTTTTATATTAATTTCCGCCCAGGTTATACCATCAATAAATCCTCCTTACAACCCTTACAAAACGGAAATGGAATGACTTTTGAATTATCTGGTTCATTTACTTATAATTTACCAGGAAAAGTCACCATCAATTTAGATTATGACTATAATTTTCAAGAGAAAACAAGTTCTTTCAGCACCAATTTCGACCGTTTTACGGTAAACAGTTCCATTGATAAAAAATTCCTAAAAGACGACCAGCTTAAGGTGGTACTATCAGGTAATGATTTATTGAATCAGAATGTTGGCTTTAATAGAAGTGTTTTTGGGAACACCATCAGTCAGTCTAATTATAACACCATCCAAAGATATTTTCTACTGTCATTGGTATGGGATTTCGCAAAATTTGGAAAGTTAAAAAACTAAACACATGAAAAATAGCATCACTATCCTATCCATCCTTCTTTTATTCGGTGTAGATAAAGCATCGGCTCAATTTGCTCATTTCACCAATCATGGTGTGATTGAATTTGAGAAATCTGTTAACATGTTTGCCGTATTAAAACCTAAAGAGGGAGACGACAATGTTTTTCAAAAAGCTTATTACGAAAAATATAGATCATCACAACCGCAGTTCACAAAATTTAGATCGAAATTACTTTTTGATCAAAACAAAAGTTATTTCCTACCCAATCAGGAAGATAACGATAAATTCAAAGGCGGTTTTTGGGGTAGTGGAGGTAATCCAACACAGATAAATGAGGTATTTACCAATTTAACTCAAGGTGTTTTTACCACAAAAAAAGCAGTTTTTGAAGATAATTTTATTGTGAAAGATAGTGTGAGAAAAATTGATTGGAAAATTACATCCGAGGTCCGAGAAATTGCTGGATACAACTGCCGAAGGGCAAACGCCTTAATTATGGATTCGATTTATGTGGTGGCATTTTATACCGATGAAATCCCGGTTTCGGGTGGACCAGAATCTTTTACCGGTTTACCCGGGATGATTTTAGGCGTTGCCCTACCCTACGAACATGTCACTTGGTTTGCTACTAAAGTAACGGACATGCCAGTGCCTGATAAAGATTTTGTGATCCCAACCAAAGGAAAACCAGCTACCTTAAAAAGTCTGAAAGAAATTATTTTACAAGCTGACGATTACTTTAAGGATAGTTTAAAGGCCTTTATGCTCTGACAAAATCATTAGCAAACCTTTTCCACATGAGCTGATCTACCGAGTAGATTGGCTTTTGTTCTTTTTGGTCAATTGATAAGCCCAATAAATCAACAAAAATTGAAGTGGCAACCTCAATAAGGAAAGGTAAAACGCCATCTCTCCTTCTGCATAATTAGCGATACTCATCTGAATATTCGCAGGGAAAACAGCAAGTAATATAACTATTGTCAACCATGCGCCTATTCTCCTAGTTTTAACTGGAATCAAGAAAATTCCACAAGCTATCTCGGCCATACCACTTGCATAAACTAAGGCTAAGTGATAAGGTAAATAAGGAGGCATAATTTGCAGGTAGAAATTAGGCATAATAAAATGGTTGATACCTGCTAAAATATAGATACTCCCCATTAAAATTGCTGCCCGTTGCTTTTTCATAAAACAACATACGTAATTCATTCTAAATACGACTCCTTATCTTCTAAATTCCATCTTTTGAACAAGATATGAGCGGCTAGGATATCGTCTGGTTTTATATGAAAAGAAACCAAAGAACAATTGGAGACACCTGTCGCAGGTGCGAACTTTTTGATAATTATCAATGTCCAATTTAAACATCCGCTTAGTCCAAACCTATTCCTTAAAGGAATAAATTATAACCTATGATTATTGTTTCTTTGATTCATTTTAAAGATAAACCCTTTTAGAATACCCTTATTCTACCTTAGGCACCTCCCCACTCAAAGCCAACAACCTTTCCCCACACATGGCTTCCATTCTATCCATCAGGTTTTTGACCCGTTGCAGGATCTGTAAGAAATCATCCCGCTCTACCTGAAAACCTTCACGGTAGCGGGTCTCCGAATAGCTGCGCTGTAACAAGGAAAACAAACGCTGATCTGCTGCACTTTCCTGCGGAAAAACCTCCAATGGCATATCCGTAAAACACAAACACAGCTTCATCAGCCTACTGAGGTTATGGATGTCAGACCGATAATTTAAAAATACCCGAATCAGGGCGCTACAAGACTGCTCCACACATTGGTGCAATAAAAACAGGGCGTTCGATGGGTAATTGGCTTCCCTTAACGCTTGTGCCCCCTTATAAAAACCATGTGCCATATCTAAGCGATGAATAAAGCAGTTCCTTGCCGAAGCGACCACCGCGGCATCATCCAATTCAGGTAAAGGCGATTGCAGCAATAGCCCATCCTTACTGTAGCATCTTTCTGCCAAGTTCAAAACCCGACTAAAAAACCAATTCCCTGTTTTCAGCTGTTCCACAACCGTATCTTCCCCATGAACCAGTAAAGTAGTCTCTATTTCAGTGAAATGGGTGTTCAGGTAATCTTGCGCCTCATGCTCTAAACGTTGCCGCCCTTGCGTCACCATCAACAGAAAAAAATGCGATCGTTCCCTGCTGGCCTCCTTGTCAAAACAATTCATCCGCAGGCTTTGGGTTTGGCGATAGCTAAAACAACAAATCGTTACGGGCTGGTAACGCAATACCAATCCATCTATTACCGCCTTTAAAGGCTGTAGCTGCAATGCCGAAAGTTTAAAATCAGGATGCATCATCTTCCTCCTTTCCTTTCCAAAAGGGCAGCTCATCCTCTGCCACATCCAATAGCAGACCCAGCCAATCCAAATCAAAAAGATAATCCTCAAAATCTAGTGGTAATCCACATTTGTGGTTGTACTGCAGATAGTCAAAAAACACTTTCCGCAAAGTACGGTTGAGCCGCTTCGGATTCACTGTTCTGAAAAAAACCTTCAACTCGTGAAACAGCTCCCCACTCAGCCATTGCTCCTCACCTCTTCCATAAACCGTATGCAGGTAATAACGCGTCTCCCGTTCTTCCATCTTAGCCGAAGGATCATCCTTTTTCACCAGCAGATATGCTACCTCCAGCATCTTTTCCAAAAACTCAAAGGCCAATAAAAAGTCGGTATCCTCGGTACTCACCACATAGCTGCTGCTGCACAGGGCATATTCCACCCAATTTTCCAGTAGCTGATGCCAGTCGGCCAAACTTTTAAAATCCAGACAAGCCCGCACTGCCAAAAATGGGTTTTCTACCTCTGCCAAACGCAGGCGTTTCACTTTACCAAAATGCTGTGTAAATATTTGCGGCAACTCATTCTGTGCCAACTTTTCTTCCTGAAACCTTTTCTCACTCCCTACATCAAGGTGTTGCAGTACAATTGCCCCATTTGTGCTTTCATAATTTTGCAATAGCAGGGACAGCGCCTCCAGTAAACGTAAACATTGCTTTTGTAAAAAAACAGCAGTGCCAGGCGCTCCCTGATAGGTCCAGCTGCTTTCCATAGTGGTTGCTTTCAGCAGTTCCCACAGCTCCAGCCCATAATCTGTGATGGATTGTGCATCAAATAATTGGACCAGCACCTGCAAAGGTTTTTCCCTTTCCTCGGGATTGAATATGGTGTTTTGTTCTTCCATGGTTTTTGGGTTTTGTTTATCCTAAATTCCAAATCCTTTTCCATGTACCGAACCATAGGGGCTTGTATTTTACCAAGCACCCTTACCTCAACCGTGTCATCATGAGCCTCCTTTCATTAACCGCGTCACCCTGAGCGGAGTCGAAGGGTCCCCGTGGGGCGATTCACCAACTTTAATTTCCCTTTGCCTTCTAGATTTTTGATTTAAAGAAATTCTTGTTTGATTTGAAATCCGTCCGCCTCATTCGCCGGCGGGATGGCTGTTACTTTTCCAGCAGCTGAAAAGTAACCAAAAAGCCGTCCCGATGAATATCGGGACGCTGCTTGCTATGAAAGTCAATGCCAATTGTTCTTCATCTTTTCCGTCCCGATAATTATCGGGACCACCAAGGCGGATTTTAAGCTCAGGAATGTTATCGGTAAAGGATTCCGTTAACTAAGACGTTTCTCTTTTCTCAACCATTTGCATATTCACTCAGCAGAGCCAACCCGCAAACACATCTTCACGTCCTTTGAAGAAGGGGGCGGAAAAGGTTGATGTTTTTGCACTCCATTTTATTTATGTACCAAAAAGTCTCACGTTTCAAGAACGTGTCCGTTTTTATGTGTTTTTTACTCACGTTTTAAAAACGTGAGTAAAGTTTACCCTCGTTCTAAGGATCCCCTTTTAAGCAATTTATAAAGCTTGGTGTTCACGTAAATCACTTCTTTTCCCTTAATCTCTGCTGCTAAAATCCCTAACTCTTCAAGGGTTTTTAAATAGTTTCCTGCGGTTTTTCTATTCAGTTTTAGATTTTCCACTAAAAACTCAATCTTGCAGTAAGGATGTATAAAAAGCTGCTCTATCAAATCTTTCGAATAGATTCTAGGGAACTGCTCCTGCACCAATTTTTGTGTTTCGTTGAACAGTAGATTGATTTTGTTGATTTGCACAATGGTACTTTGAGCTGTCTGTTCTATGCCTTTGAGCATATACAGAATCCAATCTTCCCAGTTATTTTTAGTCCGAACCTCCTGTAATAATCGGTAGTAATCTCCTTTGTTTTGGATAATAAAAGAACTCAGGTACAATACAGGCTCATTTAACAGCCCTTTCAAAATCAAATACAAAACATTGATAATCCTACCAGTTCTACCGTTACCATCATAAAAAGGATGAATGCTTTCAAATTGATAATGCTGAATGGCTAACTTGATTAAAGGTGAAATATCATCTGCGTCATTATTCAGATATTCTTCCAGATTTTTCATCAAATCACTAATTGTATCAAAATTATCAGGTGGAGTATAGATTACTTCATTGGTCAAATCGTTGATTAATGCCGTTCCTGGGAGCTTTCTAAGTCCAGCATTATTTTCTTCCAATTCTTTCTGAATGGCAATTATTCCGTTTGTATTCAGAAATCCCCTTTCTTTAATTAAACGTGTGCCCATTAGAAGTGCTTCTCTGTATCGTAAAACCTCTTTGGTAGCCACATCAGGTTTAGCCGACTTGGCATATAAAGCTTGGTAAAGTTTGTCTTGAGTTGTGATTACATTTTCAATTCCGGAACTGGCTTGTGCTTCTTTTAAAATAACCGCATTGATAAGAATATTTGGATTGGGTAATGTGTTTGTAAGACCCTTTAATTCTGCTAATGCCACAGCAGATTTGCTTTCTTGTTTTAGAATAGCAATTGTCTCGACCAAAGATTGTTTTGGAGGAAGAAGAGGTAAATCGTTAAATGCTTTATTTGATTTTGTTGCCATACTCTATATTTAAATTGCATATTCAGCGATTCCATT
Source organism: Bacteroidota bacterium (assembly GCA_018828585.1). Lineage (GTDB taxonomy): Bacteria > Bacteroidota > Bacteroidia > Sphingobacteriales > Sphingobacteriaceae > Pseudopedobacter. The sequence continues at coordinate 2,082 of JAHJVW010000058.1, read as the reverse complement.
TGGCAACTTTTCGTCAAACCAATGCCAAATATCAAAACGGTAAGTTCCTTTTTCCCACCAATAAAAATCAACCTCAATTTCATCATCTGAATTCGTTGGAATATTTCCAAATTCTTCCCACATTTTTTCAAGTTCAGCTATTTCCATTGTGAAAGTCATTTTCAATGATAAATAAAAACTTCATTAACTCTTCTTCCATGGTTAAGAAAACTTCATATCTCTCAGAACCCACACTATCTTTCTTTTTGCTATTTAATCTTCCTTTATCTAGCAGCCACCAATTAGATTTTTAGCGTATAAAAGTTATTGATCCTGAATTGCATTCATCAAATTAGCTTAAAAAACAATTCAATCCAAGCAAAGCTTAACTTTAGTTGACCTTGCGCTAGTCAAGCAGATAGCTCCGCCCCTATTTTGTCATCCTGATGGATATCAGGATCTTTAAGCTTTTGTTGAAAACAACTTTTGACAAAGCCCGAAAAGGATGTCAAATATCTTTTGTCTGAATCATGGAGTTTCTATCTTAGAGTAGACAAAATAACTAAGAGGTTTAAGTCTTACTTTTACAGATATGACCCCAGAGAAACGGAAATACAGTTTAGAATTTAAAATAAAGGCTGTTGAATTGAGTAATCACCGCTCCGAGCTACAGTCAGTAGCCTTAGAATTAGGTATCCCTGTCAAGAATCTAAGCAGGTGGAAACACGAATATAATGCGGGTAAATTAGATCCATTAAATAAACCAATTGCCATTAGAAGTAAAGAAGAGTTAGAAAATATAGCTCTAAGAAAAGCATTACGTGAAGTTGAATTAGAACGGGATATCCTAAAAAAGGCTCTTGGCATCTTCTCCAGGAGCGACAAGTGAAATTTAAGTTTATACAAGATTATCAAACTAAATTTCCAGTTGGGAAGATGTGTATTATATTCCATGTAAGCAGAAGTGGTTATTATAAATGGAGAAATCAACTTACAAGTAATCGTATGGTACGAAACAAAATGCTGAGTAAAGAAATTGAAAAAGCCTACAGAGGCAGTATGTGCAGATATGGTAGTCCCAGAATAACCAAAGAATTAAATATGCAAGGCATATCTGTTTCTCAAGTTCTGGTAGCCAAACTTATGAAGCAGCAAAGTTTAAGAAGTATAGTCAAGAAGAAATATAAGGTAACAACAGATTCATTACATAAATATCCAGTAGTGGCAAATGTTTTAGATAGAGCTTTCACTACCCTAGAATCAAACGTAACATGGGTTTCTGATATCACTTATATAGCAACCGCCCAAGGATGGCTATACCTAACAACGGTAATAGATCTATTTGATAGGAAATTAATTGGATGGGCACTCAGTAATACTATGAAAGCTGTAGAAACTGTAATTCCTGCCTTTAATATGGCCAAATTAAACAGAGCCATAGACAAGAACCAACCTCTTATTTTTCATTCAGATAGAGGTGTACAATACGCTTGTAAAGAATTTACAGATGTATTATTGAATAATAAAAATATCATAAGAAGTATGAGTAGAAAGGGGAACTGTTGGGATAACGCTGTAGCAGAAAGCTTTTTCAAGACCTTAAAAACAGAACTGATTTATCACAGAAAATATCAGACAAGGGACGAAGCAAAATTATCGATATTTGAATACATCGAAACATTCTACAACACAAAAAGGAGACACAAACATCTAAATAATCTCACAATTCCTGAATATCATAAATCAATAATTAACAATTTAAATAATGCTGCTTAAACCTCTTTGAAATTTTGTCCACCTTTTTGTTGGAATTCCATCATGGATTTTTTATTGGATGAAGGATTACACGGGGTCCTCTCAGCAGAGCCATGCGATAAGTCTCCTTACCTCAACCGCGTCATCATGAGCCTGCCTGTCCGGTAGGCAGGGAGTGATAACGACGTGATGATCCCCGTGGAGCGATTCACCAACTTTAATTTCCCTTTGGCTCTTCCCCTCTGAATTTTTGATTTGATCAAATTCTTGTTTTGATTTGAAATCCGTCCGCCTCATTCGCCGGCGGGAGGGCTTTTTCTTTTTTCATTTTTATTTATTTTTTCATAG
>JAHJVW010000057.1 GCA_018828585.1 Bacteroidota bacterium | reverse complement strand
GTTAGTGCTGAATTTATTGAAAATGAACTATAAAAATCCTCCAAAATCATAAAATAGAGGCAAAGAAAATTTATCTACGGTTATGCAACGGTCTTGGATTATAGATAAATCATCATCAAGACTTAAATAAGTTTGGCTGTATTCTTATGGTTACTCGAAACAAAAAAGAATTTAGCCAATTCAAGGTTTCATTCCTCTTTTTGAATTTAGTAGATCATCTGTATTTATAAAATTCATTATGGAGAAAAAGATGAAGGAAAGCCATCTTAATCTTTCTACCGAGCGGATTAGTGCTTCAGTCAAGCTGTGCTATCCGAAAATACCGAAACAACAAACAGCATTCATCCTGAAGATTTAGTAGCTATGGATAGTTTATGGGTAGCAGGCGGTATTTAGTTACTTTATCTAAAGGACCTCAAGAAAACCGTTTTTTATATATACTATATATATAAAGACTTAACAGGAACTTTACAGAGGCATTATATAGACATTATACATAATTTTACTTTATAAAATTTATGTTTATCTACTATTTGTTTTATTTTAACTAATTTTAATTAAAGAAAATATAAAGGAAAATGGCTAAATATGAAAACGGCATAAATGGTCCTATTAGCGGAAAAATTGGACAAGTAGTTGGTGCAAGCTGGAAAGGGATCCCCTATTTGCGCAGTTTACCTAAAAAAAGAACAGGGAAAATTTCCAATGCTGAAGCAGCGAATCGTCAACGTTTTGCTTTAGCACATCAATGGCTAAAACCGCTACTTCCCTTTGTAAGATTAGGATATAAAGGCTATAGCGAGCGGATAGAAGGTTTTTTAGCTGCAAAATCTTATTTGCTTCACCATGCCATGGCATTAGAAAATGGAATATGGGAAGTGATCCCCGAAAAAATGCTCTTGAGTTATGGGACTTTATCGGGTCCGAAAAATGCATCTGTAAATTATTCTTCGGAACAACAAGAGCTAATATTCAATTGGGACAATACCTCGCTTGAACCAAAAGAGCAGCAGGATCAGGTGATGCTTTTAGCTTATCAAGTATCTTCTGGTAGGATATTTTTTCAAACTACTGGTGCTTTCAGAAAAACAGGGGAAGATCGTCTGGCCTTTCATCCTGCTGAACCAAGCGAACCCGTTTTAGTTTATGTGGCATTTGTCTCTGGAGATCGACTTTCACAGTCAAACAGTGAGTTTCTGGGCGCCTACCTCTGGGAATAAATGAGATCATCTCCTATTAAAATGATGAATCCTTTAAATGCTCCTATAAATTCAAATATGAATTATTCGCTCTCATAAATTTCTACCTCCATTTTGTTAGTCATTGGAGAAAAATAGGTGCCTTTATCAATCTTATAATTTAAACTCAGACCCAAACCTGTTTCTTTCTGGTAAAAAAGGATTAAAAATTTTACTGTTGATCAAGCGCTAAAATTGTTTTGAGTAATACGTTTGCCCCATTAGCCATGTCAATTCCTTTCGTAAACTCTTTTGGTGAGTGACTGATCCCGCCCACACTCGGAACAAAGATCATCCCCACAGGAGCAATGGTAGAAATTTCCTGCGCATCATGTCCTGCACCGCTTTGCATGTATTGATAACTGAGGCCAAGAGATTTTGCAGCGCCAACTATTTTATCCTGAATTATTTTAGCTGTCAATGCAGGTTTAGAAGCATTGTTTTGATATTCAAATGTAAAATGAGTACCTGATGTAGCTTCGATTTCTTTTGCTCGCTGTTCAATAGATTTAAATAATTTCCATATTTTTTCATAATTCAAATCTCTAATTTCTAAGCCTAAATTAACTTTGCCTGGTATGACGTTGAAGGCTCCGGGCATGGCAGCAATCTTACCAACCGTACCCACTTGTCTACCCGCTACTTTTGTAATTTCTTCATTAACGGCGACAATAAATTTAGCTGCTGCAAGCAGTGCATCACTGCGCATATTCATGGGGGTAGTACCTGCGTGATTTGCAAAACCTTCTACCGTGACTTCCCAATGTTCGATACCTACAATACCCTCAACCACACCTATTTGCAATTTTTCTTTTTCCAATAAACCACCCTGCTCAATGTGCAACTCTACAAACGCAGCGAGATCTCCTTTGTTAAGTGCCGCGTCTTTGATATGATCAGGGTTTCCGCCGATGGCTTTTACACCCTCACCAATAGTTAATCCGCTTTGGGTTTTAAGTTTTAATGCATCTGGACTAAAATTCCCAGCCATCGCTGCAGACCCGTCTGTTCCACCTTCTTCGTTAGAAAAAATAATTAGCTCTAATGGATGCTGGGTAATGATTTTATTTTCTTTGAGGACCTCCATCAGTTCTAATGCGGCAATAGAACCTAAACACCCATCATAATTTCCACCATCAGGCACCATATCAAGATGTGATCCGAAAGCCAAAGGTTTTAATAAAGGATTTTTCCCTTTTCTTTTGCCGATGATATTACCTGCATTATCAATACTTACCTCAAGACCAGCATTGCGCATCAAGCCCATAAAATAATTTCTTCCTTCAATATCACCCTTTGTATAAGCTACCCGATAGCCTTTTCCATTAGCGTCTTTTCCAAACTGAGCCAATTCGGTAATTCGTTTTTCTATTCGTTGTTGGTTAACGTTTACTTGTGCATTTGAAACTGTGAATAGCAAGAGTGCAAGGCTTGTTAAATAAAAACTACGTATCATTCTATAATTATTTATGACGGTGATTGGTTTATCTTATTTTTTTGTTGGGCGCTATTGGTGATGGTGCCTTTTTAGGAGGATTATTTTTCAACTCCTCCAATACAATAGCTATTGCTTTTTCTAATTGTGGATCATGACCATTAATCACTTCATTTGGCCATTGTTCTACTTCAATATCTGGAGGTGTACCTACGTTTTCTATCCCGAAACCTTTATCATCAAAAAAACCAACATTTGGTGCGGTTACCACGCCTCCGTCAATAAACTCTGGATATCCTAGTACACCCACTAAACCACCCCAAGTTGTTTTACCTACCAATGTGCCTAACTTTGCTTGACGGAAAAGATAGGGAAGATAATCTCCGCCAGAACCAGCAGTCTCATCTATCAACATTACTTTTGGACCTTGTATGGATGCAGATGGAGCTTTTTGATCTCTACCATAGCGGTATCTCCAATAAGACTGTACAGGACGCTTAAGTAAATCGATGTAGTAATCTGCTAACTGGCCTCCCCCGTTAAATCTTTCATCAACAATAATTCCAGCTTTATTAGCTTGTGGGAAGAAATATCTTTTAAAATATTCATGCCCTTCTGCCCCTGTATTAGGTACATAAACATAAGCTACTTGTCCGTTCGTAGCTTCATTTACTCTTCGCATATTTCCTTCAACCCAATCTCTATTGCGCAAACTCGATTCGTTGGCAATAGGGACCACTTTCACCATACGTTTATTGGTTCCAACAGCAGATGTAGCTAAAGTAAGTGTGGTAATTTTCCCTGCAGTATTTTCAAAATAGCTATAGAAATTTCTATCGGCTGTTACTTCAATACCATTAACTTCTAAAATATAATCCCCTTCTTGTGCGTTTACACCAGGCTCTGTAAGTGGCGAACGTAAATCTGGCGACCAGTTTAAACCACCATAAATTTTCTTGATCTTGAATCTATTGTTATCAATTTGATAATCTGCACCTAATAATCCACCAGGAATAATGTCAATCTTTGTACGTCTATCGCCAGCAGCATCAAAACGATGATGCCCAACAGATAATTCACTAAACATCCATTGCATTACTCGGTATAAATCATCTGAATTTGTAACATCAGGCAAAAAAGCTTCATACTTTGTTTTCATGGCTAACCAGTCAACACCATGCATTTTAGGATCATAAAAGAAATCTCTATTGACACGCCATGCTTCATTAAAAATATTTTTCCATTCTTCCTTTGGAGAAATTTTTACCTGCAATATGGAAGTATTCAGCATGGACTCGGGAGTAGATTTTTGACCGAGCGCTACAATTCCCCACTTTCCTTTTACATAGAAAACCATTTTTTCGCCTTTTGCAGCTATGCTATAGTTATCTACCGGAAAAACAGACTCTTCCTTTTTCTTTTTTAAACTATAGCTATTGAGCATAGTAGGAGCTGATGCGTGAGGTGCATCAACAAGATAAAAAAGTTCTCCTTCTTTAGCTAATTGTAATGATCTGTAGTTACCTTTTGCTAGCGGCATTGGAACAATCCTGTTCTGGATTCCATCCCAATCTATTTTTAGTTTAGTCTTATTTGTATTGACTGCGGAAGGATTTTTAGCAACAGTAGAGTCTTTTATTTCTTCTGTTTCATTCTCTTTAGCAAAAGGTGAAATGGTTTCTTTTTGTAAGGTAATAAGGTAAATGGAATTGGTTAATTCCATATCGTTATTTGACTGGTCAAACCAATTGACTACAGGACCAGCGTCAGTACTAGCAAGAAGGTATAAATATTTTCCTGATGGATCAAATACCGGTTCGGTTACATTTGATAAGCCATCCGAAATTGGATATGATTTATTTTCTTCTAATGAATAAATCCAAGCCTTCTTAAAATTAGTTTCTGTAATGGTCGTATAGGATACATTATTTGCATCAGCTGACCAACTACCAAAAAGCTCTCTAAATACACCTGGCACAAAATTTACATCTTCTGCAATTTTGGTGATCTTGCCCGTTACGATATCAGTAACGTATAATTTACGACCGTTATCAACAAAGGCAATTTTTTTACTATCGGGCGACCAGTGAATATAGGCGTAGAAGCCCGATCCGCTGAGGCTTATTATTTTAGGTTCGCCTGTTCCGTCATGATTTTTGATGTAAAGCTGATATTCGCCAGTGGCATCACTAAAATAAGCGATAGACTTGCCATTTGGCGACCAAGAAGGTTCTTTATCATGTGCGCCTGGTGAGTTGGTAAGATTTAACGCGTCTCCTTTTTGAGCTGGAAGGGTAATGATATCGCCACGAAAATCTACTACCACTCTTGAGCCTGAAGGAGATATATTACCCCTCCGAATATATTGGTCTCCTTTTACAAATCTGGCTCTTTGATCTAAAAGATCTGCGGCAATACCAATTTTTATCTTAGAAGTGCTGAAGTTAGAGGTATTGTAAACCTGCAAATATCCGCCTTGCGAAAAAATAATTTGATCGGTATTTCCCTCTAAGCTTGATATTGGAAAATCATTAAATTTAGTGAGTTGATTTACAGTTTTATTAGCTGTATCGTAACTGTATAGATTAAATTCTCCATCACGATCGCTTCTGAAATAAACCTTTTCGCCCTTCCAAACTGGCTTTGAATCATTACTTCCACTTTTTGGTTTCGGGATTTCTGTTACACTATGATCTTTGGTATTGTATAACCATATCCGAGACATGGTACCACCACGATAATTTTTCCATTGCTCAAATCTATCCGCTATGGTTGTATATGCAATGCTGTTGCCATCAGGACTGTAAGATGCCCAAAATGCATTCGGAATAGGCAGTTGGACCTCTGCCCCGGTGGAAACATCAACTGTATACAGTTGCGAATATCTATTGGTAAAGCTATTTCTGCTTGAGGCAAACAACACCTTCTTACCATCGGGAGAAAAATCACGAACCAAATCTGCACCTGGGTGCCAAGTAAGTCTTTTAGGCACTCCACCAGTTACTGGTACCACAAAAACATCTGTATTACCATCATACTGACCAGTAAAAGCAATCATTTTCCCATCTGGAGAAAACACCGGGTTTGATTCTACACCTTCGCTTACCGTTATTCGTTGAGGATAAGAACCATCTTTATTTGCTACCCATAAATCATCAGCATAAATAAAAGCAATATGATTATTGCTGATGGTTGGTTGCCAAAGTAGGCGAGTATCTGTTATGTTTTGAGCATGAACAGATTTTGAGCTTAGGAGAAGTAAAACAAATCCGGTAAAGAGAGTAAGATAATTCTTCATGATCTAATCATTATGACGATAAAATTTTATACAACGTTTTTTGTTTTTTGATGGTGGTAATTTTGAATATATAGGTGTCTTGCACCCAAAAAAAATCGCTTTTCTCAATTAACTTATATAAGTGTTTCAGCCTTATACAATCTTAGGCACTAATGTCTAGCCTTCTTTTTCAGTACGCCACCTGCAGCTTCTTTAATGCTACTAGTGAAAATGAAAGCTTTCGGATCTATATCGCTCACCATGTTTCTAAGTTGCCTTACTTGCAGTCGGGTAACTACTGTAAAAACAATATCCACAGGTTGATGAATGTCAAAACTATCTTTTAAATAGCCACGCTCACCTTTATACACCGTAATACCTCTGTCTAGCTCTTTCACTAATTTCTCTTTAATTAATTCATTTTCGCTAGAAATAATGGTGACACCCGTATATTCTTCTAACCCCTCAATGACGTAGTTAATGGTTCGAGATGCGGTATAATAAGTTAAAATGGAATATAAAGCGGTTGGTAAACCCAGTTCTATTGCGGCAATCAAGAAAATGACCACATTAATTCCTAAAATGATTTCGCTAATGGTAAAGCTGATTCGTTTACCGGTATATAATGCCAAAACCTCAATTCCATCTAAAGCACAACCCCCTCTTATCGCCAAGCCCACACCAATCCCCATAAAAACTCCACCAAAAATAGAGACTAACAATAAATCGGAGGTGATTTGTGGATATGGAATAAATTGCAAACATAAGCCTAGACCAATTACTGCTGCAAGCGTCTTAAAAGCAAAAGCTCTAGTCACCTGAAATGCGCCCATGATGATAAATGGAATATTTGCGATAACGATAACGTATGCAATATTAAAATGATAAAGCTCATGCATTAATAAAGAAATACCGGTAACTCCTCCATCAAAAAATTTATTAGGTACCAGAAAACTCTTCAAGGCAAAACCACAAAAAAGTATCCCCAATGTGGTGTAAATAATGTCTGTTAACCAAAGAGGAAATTGCTTTCTTTTCATTGAAAATTAAGTATTGAAAACTACATAAAAACATTTTAAAGTTAAACGATGTTTTTGAATCTATAAATATTTTCTGCATTTAATAAAATTTTGTTACTCCATAATTAAGTTCATACCCTTTATCATACTCTTATTCGTTTTTTATTATTAATTTACCAGATGAAATTAATTTTCTTTTAAATAAATGAATAATAGGATCTGCTTATTTCTTTTCTGTGTAATGATTGTAGTTTGCTCAAAAGTAAATGGGCAAACGCATTTACCCCCTGTTTTTGACATAAAGGCTGATACTGCCTTAAGTCAAACTATCAATGATAAATACTGGCAACTACTAGAAGACCCATCCGGTAAACTCACCATTGATGAAGTGAGTAGCCTAGCTTATGATGCTAAATTTCACTTCAATACCACCAAACAAAAGGGTTATAACTATGATGTTAATACTTATTGGTTAAGATATAAACTTAAAAACACCACAAACCATCCTATAAAAATAACAATCCCAGAAGGAGTCGCTTTCGCCTGGGTTTACACCCTAAACAGCAACAATACTTGGGATATCAAAAAAACTGGATCATTAGTACCGTGGAGCAAAAGAGATGGTTTAAAAAAGATAACCTCTTTTGTGATTAATTTACAGCCTAATGAAGAGACCTTGTTTTACGAAAAAGATGTTTTTGATTTTAGATTATACAAACCCAAAGTTTTTGATTTAACAATAGGCATTGCCGAACCTGTAATCGAAAAAAATTACATTAATAATGATAGTAATAATGTAAAAAATATCTTATCTGCTATTAGTGGTGGAATTTTATTGATGGCCATGATCATCAACCTGCTTTTTTACAATGTAGTAAGGGAAAAAACTTATTTGTATTTTTCTGGCTTTTTACTTTTTTATGGTTTATACTTTTTATCGGTAGCATCCCCATCTCTATTGTTTCAAGAACATCCTTACATAAACATATTTATTTATCGTACCCAGTTCTTGGTTGCGTTAGCTCTATTTAGTTTAATGCACTTCGTAAGGCAATTTTTAAGCACCAAAACCTATACTCCAAAATGGGATAAATTCTTAATCGCACTTAGCTTTATACAAATCATCCCTTGGTTTTCTATATTTTATATTTCACCCTCTTTAGATTACACCACCAACTTATTTATAACTATCTTATTACAAAGTTTGGTTTATTGCTATGTACCTATAATTTTAATAACCGTTTTTGCTTATTTTAAAGTTAATAAGAGTAGCAGAATGGCCATTATTGCAATCTTACCTATGGCTTTTTGGTTTGGCATAGTCTATACTTATGGTTTTATTATTGGTGCATTAAAAGCTTTCAAATTCAATATAGACGCAAAACTTAGTGATCAACTGCAAAGTATTGATGGAGTGGTCAGTCTTTTTATATTTTTATGGCTTACTATCGTTTTCTCTTTGATATTATTTAAACGATACCAAAAATTACAACAAAATTTAATTCAAACTTCTTTAGATAAAGAAAGATTGGCTAAAGAAAAAGAAATAGAACGCAACCAACTGATAGAACAACAAAAAGTAGTTTTAGAACAAGAAGTAGAAGCCCGCACTGCCGAGTTAAAACAATCTTTAACAGAATTAAAAACTACACAAGAGCAGTTGATACAATCAGAAAAATTAGCATCCTTAGGCGAGTTAACTGCTGGTATTGCACACGAAATTCAAAACCCGTTAAACTTTGTCAATAACTTTTCTGAGGTGAGTATAGAACTAGCTGGTGAAATGAAAGATGAATTGGCAACTGGAAACCTACAATTGGCAACTGAAATTGCAAGTGATATTGAACAGAATTTACAAAAGATTATCCACCACGGCAAACGAGCTGATGGGATTGTAAAAAACATGTTGCAGCACTCACGAAACAATACGGCAGAAAAACACTTAACAGACATTAATGCTTTGGCAGACGAATATTTTAGATTGAGTTACCACGGTTTAAGAGCAAAAGACAAATCCTTTAACGCTAACATGATCACAAATTTTGATGAGGCATTACCAAAAGTAAATATCATACCTCAAGATATTGGCCGTGTGCTACTTAACTTGATAAACAACTCTTTTTATGCCGTACAACTAAGAAAAAAGAAAGAGGGCGAAAGCTTCAAGCCAGAAGTAAAAGTGAGTACCTCACAAGAGGGTAATTTTATAAAAGTTAGCGTATTAGATAACGGACTTGGTTTCTCTGAGGAATTAAGAACCAAAATCTTACAACCTTTCTTTACCACCAAACCTACCGGAGAAGGAACCGGTTTAGGACTTTCTTTAAGTTATGATATCATTACCAAAGGACATGGTGGCAAAATCGATATCCAAAGTAAAGAAGGAGAGTTTAGTAAATTTACGATATTTATCCCTAAAGAATTAAAATAATATGATGAAAATACTAGTAGTTGATGATGAAGCAGATGTTCAACCCCTTTTCTTACAACGTTTTAGAAAAGAAATTCGAGAACATGATTTAGAATTTGACTTTGCGCTTTCGGGCGAGGAAGCTTTATCGTATTTAAAAAAGAAACATCAAGAGGTGATTTTAATTTTATCAGACATCAATATGCCGGGTATGAGTGGGATAGAATTATTAAGGAGAATTAGACATGACTACGATGCGCCACCCCCAGTAGTGATGATGATTACTGCTTATGCTGATGAAGAAAATCATAACCAAGCAATGGAAAATGGAGCAAATGATTTTTTAACCAAACCACTTGATTTTAATTTATTAAAAGAGAAACTTAAAACTTTAAAAATCTAAGTAACAATGGCAAAGATATTAGTGGTTGATGATGAGGCAGATTTAGAAATGCTGGTAAAACAGAAATTTCGAAAAAAAATCCGTGAAGGTATATATGACTTTGTATTTGCCCAAAATGGAGAAGAAGCTCTTGAAAGAGTAAAGGAACATCAAGATCTTGATATCATTTTAAGTGATATTAATATGCCCATCATGGACGGATTGACCCTACTAAGTCGCTTGCCAGAGGCTAACCCACTATTAAAAGCTGTTGTGGTATCGGCATATGGTGATATGCAGAATATTAGAATAGCCATGAATCGTGGTGCATTTGATTTTGTATGTAAGCCGGTTGATTTTGAAGATTTGGAGCTTACCATGGAAAAAACCATCCTCCACGTAAAACAAATGCAGGAGACCATTAAAGCCATCAAAGAAAATAATATCCTTAAAATGTATGTGGATGAAAATGTATTAAATTTCATGACACACAAAGAGTTTGAGGGAAGCATATTAAAAAATGAACTGGTAAATGCTACAGTTATATTTATTGATGTTTGTGGCTTCACGGCTATCACAGAAAAAGTTTCACCAAATACAGTCGTCAATTTACTCAACGGTTTATTTGATAATATTGTAAAAGAAATTTTATCGCAAGGTGGACACGTAGATAAGTTTATGGGTGATGCTGTTATGGCTGTTTTTAGAGGAGAATATCATTTAGATGAAGCTATTGATGCTGCTTTATCTATTAAAGAAAAAATAGGAGCAATGGAGGCTATCCAAGCCGACGATATCACTTTTAAAGCCGAAATATCTATAGGAATTAATTCAGGAGAAATGGTGTCCGGTAATATTGGCTCAGCCTCTTTAAGGCGTTTAGATTATACGGTAATTGGTGATGAAGTAAATTTAGCCCAACGCTTACAGGCTGCTGCTAAACCAGGTCAAATTATAGTGTCCGAAAAAATCTATCAGAAAGCAAAAGAATCATTCAGTTTCGAAAAAATTGGGGAGGTATCATTAAAAAATAAAACTAAACCAGTAACAATTTACGAGGTTGTTGCCTAATCTATGATTTAAGCGCTTTCCTTGCATTTGCCAAAACTTAACCTTTTTTAAAGCAAATGACATAAAAAAACCAGACTGGATTATCGCCCAATCTGGTTTATATTTTATGGATCTTCTAATTATCTAATTTGACCACGAACAATTCCACCTGGGTAATTTGCCGAATGGGCATTTACATATATTGCATCTGTTTTTAAAGATGTGAATAGCGCATCGTCTACTGTAAACATTTTTGCAGTACCAAAATCTGTAGCATTGTTCAAAGCTAAAATTACAGGACCACTTACTCCACTAGCACCTTTATGGATGTGCGCTGCAGCCATAGCGTCACCTTGTTCAAGAGTAGTAATTGTAACTTTAGAATAAAGCTTTTTATCAGCAGTTAATCTTAAGATAGCTAGACCTTTTGCAGTTGTATTTACTGCATTAGGAGCTTCGTTTGCACCAGATAATGCGACATCAGCAGCCAGTTCAATACCAACATTTAATTGTCCTCTTACAAGGCCTGATCCTACTTGAGATGAGTGTACATTGAAATAAAGCTCATAAATAACATCACTCTTTAAGCTATCCACCAAAGTTTGGCGAACTTTTGTAATCGTTCCAGTTGCGGTTCCACCGGTAAACGTAGGGTTTAAAGCTAAAACTATTCCACCATTAGTAATTACATTACCTACATGTAAATGAGCTGCTACTAAGGCATCTCCACTAGTTAAGTTACCCACTGATATGGTATATTTCAAAGAATTATCTGATCTCAATTCTAAGGTTGCGGTTCCAGTTTCAGTTCTGTTTGCTGGAGCAGGCACCTCATTTTTTGCAGACAATGCTATGGTCCATTGTCTCGTAACCGTTGGTTCTGGTGTGGTATTGTCTTTTTTACAAGAGAACATCACTAAAGCTATTGAAGAAATAGCAAATCCAATTTTTAAGTAGTTTAGTTTCATAATTTAAGTTTTTTTATAGTAACCGAGATTTAAGTTATTTTGTTTTTCGCATGAACGAAATTTTGGAATAGTAGGTTTCCTAAAAATCTTAATTATGTGATAAGTCATGTTTTATAAAATTTATGAAATAATTTCAAACGCATTTCCAAGAAATAACCTCTCTAATAAATAGTTAACTCAAATAATAGAGCAACTTATTGTTTTTGATTGTACTCGTCTATTCCAAGAAAATAAAATATTAAGACCGTTGCAAGGTAAAAAGTGTAGATATTTTATAAATTATTAATTTTAAAT
>JAHJVW010000056.1 GCA_018828585.1 Bacteroidota bacterium | reverse complement strand
TTAGTTAGTTAGTTAGTTAGTTAGTTAGTTAGTTAGTTAGTTAGTTAGTTAGTTAGTTGATTAGTTAGGAATTACTACTTTATATGTTCTAACCATCTAAACCCTAACAACCTAACCATCTAATTTCTAACCACCAAATCACTATCACCTAGTTACAGCCAACGTTTCTTTTTAAAATAAATTAGCGTTCCAAAAGAAGATAAAATCATAAATAAAATAGCTGCACCATAACCTAATTCCCAATCTAGTTCGGGCATGCTTCTAAAATTCATCCCGTAAATACTGGCAATCAAAGTAGGCGGCATAAAAGCAACAGTAGCAACCGTAAATATTTTGATGATTCTATTTTGTTCGATATTGATCAAACCCATAAAAGTATTCTGAAGATATTCTAATCGCTCAAAAGCAAATTTGTTATGTTCTAAAAGTGAGCTGATATCTTTGATCATGATTCTTAAAACACCCATAAATTCCTGAGGAAAAGTGGATGATTTAATTAAAGAAGAGAGTAATCTTTGCTTATCAATAATGTTTTCACGTAATAGCATATTGTCATTTTGGAGAGACGATATTTTCAATAAATCATCCTCATCTACTCTTTCATTGGTCGCCTTTAAGCTTTTATTAAGCTCTGCGATTTCTTTAGCTATATTCTCGATCAAATCTGCATCTTGATCAATACAAGTCTCCATAATAGTTGATAAAACCTGATAGCCATTGATATAAAGTGTAGGGTTGGCCTTAATTTTCTTTACCGACTCGCTAAACGTCCGGATATCATCATCTCGATAGCTAAATAATATCCCTTTTTCTAAAATAATTGATACGGGATTGTACTCAAAGCTATTCTGTCTGATGGATAAAAAATTTGAATTGATGATGATTTCGTTATCCATTTCGCTAAAGCGGGATGAGCTTTCAATTTCCTGAGACTCTTCTTCTGAAGAATATTTGATATCGAAATAGGTCTCGATAGTGACTTTTTCCTCCGTCGTTGGATTTTGCAAATCTACCCAAACCATGCTTTCCATTGGGATTTCTCTCAATAGCTCCACATCAGATTCTTTGGCTAAACGGGTATTTTTCTTATAATAAATTCTCAGCATAATGAATCAATTTCTATTGATTTTCAATTCGTATCTTTGCAAAAATATCATTTTAACATTGGAAAAAGGATTAGCCTTCGGGGAAAAGAATTATAACTACTACAGCGCACACCTAAAAAATAAATATAAGGTAAAGCGGGTGTATAAAGTGATTGTGGATGGCGGTTTTACCTGCCCTAATCGGGATGGCTCTAAAGGTTATGGCGGTTGTACCTATTGTAACGTAGATTCTTTTACGCCCACAAGCCGTACAATGTCATCCATGAAAGAGCAGATTGAGTTTGGAATGGAGCGGGCATGGAAGCATTATAAAGCAGAAAAGTTTATCATTTATTTTCAGCCTAATACCAACACCTATGCGCCAGCGCATTATCTAAAATTGATGTACGATGAGGCTTTAAGTGTAGATATGACCAATGTAGTTGGGCTTTCTGTAGGCACAAGACCTGATTGTATTGATGCCGAGAAAATAGCTTTGCTAGAAAGTTATACAGATAGGGTAGATGTGGATTTAGAAATGGGGATGGAGTCTATTTATAACAGTACTTTGGCTCAAATTAATCGAGGTTGCTCTCATGATGAGTTTATCCATGCCATGAGTTTGTTGGAGAACTCTAAATTAGATGTTTGTGTACATACCATTTTTGGTTTGCCTGGTGAAACTAAAAAGATGATGTTGGCTTACGCCGATGAAATCAATCGTTTCAAAAAAATCAACTTCGTGAAATTTCATCATCTACATATTGTAGAAGGATCCATAATGGGTGCAAAATATAAAAAGGAACCTTTTAAATTATTTTCTTTACAAGAATATGCTGATTTTCTTTGCGAGTTGTTGCCTTTGGTTCGTCCAGATGTGATTATTCAACGCTTGTTTGGTATCTCCGATTTAGAGATGTTGATTGCGCCTAAATGGGGTTTAAGAAAATCAGAGATACAAACTTTTATCGATAATGAAATAGAAAGAAAAGGCGTAGTGCAGGGGAGCCATTATTTGGTAGAAAGTTTAGGGTTAAAAGTTTAAAGTCACCGGAAAGATTAACTTTCTACTTTAAACTTTCCATTTTTTACTTATATATTCCAAACAAATCGTCTACCGCTTTTACTCGGTAATCAAATATTTCTTGCGTTTGCTTGGCTACCATGATGCTATTGGCGATTCTACCTAAAAATCCAAACGGAACACCATAAGTCAATTTATCTGTCATTATAACACCGCCTTCAATTGCTTTAAAATGATGCTCGTGATGCCATAGCGCAAAAGGTCCAAAACGTTGTTCATCAATAAAATACTCACCTTCTTTTACATGAGTAATTTCTGTCATCCAATCCATTTTAATTCCTAATAAGGGGGATACCTTATAAGAAATTAGCATTCCCTCATACATTTTGGTATCGGCTGCATAATCAGAAGTAATGACAAAGCTCATCCTTTTTGGGGTAATCTTAGAAAGGTTGAGTGGAGAAGAAAAAAAGTCCCATGCTTCAGTTAAGCTAATGGGCATTTTTTGTGTAAAATGTAGGGTATGGGTTTTCATAGATTTCTTAACATTTTTTTGGTTTAAAAGTTTGAGATGTAATTTAGCGGTTTATTTGATTGATTTTTTGCTTTTTTTTATTTTATTGGTGTTTTTTTTAGAAAAGTCCTTATTATTTTTTATTAAATGAATGTTTTTATTAAAAAAATTATAGATAATTGCAATTCCTAAACAAATAAACTAAAAATGAATCAATCTTTAATTAAAAGAGTGCTCCCTTTTGGGATTTTAGTAGCGCTAGCACTTTCTACACTATTTATTCAGGTACATCCTAACTTTTCGGACGAAACTCAATACAACCAGGCCGATATTACCTGGATTTTGGTCGCAACCGCTCTTGTATTTATCATGACACCTGGTCTGGCTTTCTTTTATGGTGGAATGGTACACCGAAAAAATGTACTCTCTACCATGATTAAAAGTGTAGTGGCTGCTGGTGTGGTAGGCGTATTATGGATTGTGGTTGGTTATAGCCTCTGTTTCGGAGATTCTATTGGCGGATTCATCGGTAATCCCTTAACGCATTTATTTTTTAAAGATGTTTCTTCGGCAAAGCCTTGGTCATTAGCGCCTACTATACCACAAACGTTATTTGCTTTCTTTCAGCTTATGTTTGCCGTCATTACACCCGGCTTGGTAGTAGGGGCCGTTGCCGAAAGAATTCGTTTCACTTCTTATATCTTATTTACGGTTCTATTTAGCATTTTTGTTTATGCCCCTTTAGCACATTGGACTTGGCATCCAGATGGATTTTTATTTCAGATGGGTGCTTTAGATTTTGCCGGAGGTACAGTAGTACATATCTCTGCAGGCTGTGCCGCCTTAGCCGGAGCTTTAGTTTTAAAGCGTAGAAAAGTACACCTAGAGCAAAAGGAAATTCCTCCTGCTAATATTCCTTATGTATTGATTGGAACGGGATTATTATGGTTTGGTTGGTTTGGCTTTAATGCGGGCTCTGCTTTAGCAGCAAATGGCTTGGCAGTCTCGGCTTTTGCAACCACCAATACAGCGGCAGCGGCCGCAGGTTTAGCTTGGATGTTTTTTGATGTCGTGAGAAACAAAAAACCTTCTGTATTAGGTTTTTGTATTGGAGCTGTGGTAGGCTTAGTGGCCATCACACCGGCAGCGGGTTTTGTGAGTATTCCTCATAGTATTTTTATTGGCGTATTTGCGGCATTAATTTCAAACTTAGCGGTTCATATAAAATCAAAATCTAGATTAGATGATACTTTAGATGTTTTTCCTTGCCATGGTATAGGAGGGATGGTAGGGGTGTTGATGACGGGGATTTTTGCATCAAAAATGATTAATCCAGCAGGTAATGATGGTTTATTATTTGGTAACTGGTCTTTCTTTTTTATTCAACTCAAGACCCTTTTAATTACCGTAATTTATAGTTTCACGGTATCCTTCATCATCTTTAAACTCATCAATTTGATTGAGCCTATTCGAGTAAGTGAAGAAGAAGAGGAACTGGGATTAGACGAATCTCAACATGCAGAGAAATACAGCCAAGGAACTTTACTCAGTCATCAGGAATTTAGAGAACTCTAATTCATCAATATTTAAATAAAAAGCCTGATTCATTTAATAATCAGGCTTTTTATTGTACCATTTTATTAGCACAATAGCTACTCGCAAAAGCTTCTGGCTTGGCTTTGAAAACAAAACCCATACTTAAAATATAACCCATGGCTTCGTGTAATGCAGCATTAGATTTAAAGTTCGGATTCGTATTGATATCCGCATGAACTTCTAAATCCACCTCATATAAATCCAGTAAATCACAAAGTGAATAGGCGCATTCAATTGATTTTTGAACTTCTGCAAGCATTCTTTCTTTGATACTCATTTTCTGTGAAGTACGTTCCTGATGGATGAACATAAAACCACCTTTCTTTTCTCGTAAAAAAACAATGACTGTTGCAAAATCCGTTACAGCACCTTTTACCTGAGAATCGGTGCCAATGCAAACTTTTAATTTGTTACCTAAATTGTACTCTCTTTCAATGGTTTGCTCTACTTCTTCAAGGATGGACAAATTAAGATTTTCGCCACTAAATTTTTTCCAGGTCATATCTTTAATTATTAAATGACCTATATTTTGTAGGTCTATAAAATTAAGTGATTGTAAGTCATACTTTTATGAAAAATTCATTATTTAATTGTTAACATCTCATAAATTATTAACAAATTCAAAAAAAATTGTACATTTAATTGAAACGTTTCGAATATCACTTACGTATCTATTTTTATAACCGTACAAAACCAATTAAAATTTAACGATATGAGTCAGGAATTGAATAATGAACTTTTGTTAAGCCAGCAAAGTAGTTTACCACAAAAATATAGCGCTTGGATGGAAGAATTCCAAGAAATCCCACAACAAATTAATCACTCTTTATTCAAACCCATGAATAAAATGAGTAAAACGATTTCGAGATTAGTAAAGAATAGAGGAAGAATGTTGATGCTTTTAGACTGTAGAGTAAGTCGATTGATAAAGAATACAAGAAAATAGATTTTTAAATTTAGTCTTCGCAGGGTCTCTTGAAAAAAGATCCTGCGCTCATGCTAAATTTATTTCTTAGATATTGTTTTTAAATTTTATTTCTTGGTTCTTTTCACAAAAAACCAATACTTATTCTCCACTTTTCTAATCAATTTTGTTTGTTTAAATAGGTCGAGGCTATCATTGTCTTCTAATTTTTTTAAAAAGTCCCTAAGGGGTAACCCATCTTTGTAGTCTTTACTAAAGACGCCACCTTTAATAAAATCTTCCATTAAATCTTTAGCCTGTATCTCTTTTACTTTAGGATGAAGCTTGAAATAGTCAAATACAATTTGATCTATCGTACCAGCTTTTTGGATATTATATTCAGATAACATTTATTAATATTTATATTGATGATTAAATAGTAAGTGTTATTTCTTTCGAAATTACTGCATTTATTTAAGTTTTTTTATAATGCAAATGTGCTTTTTTTTAAGTTTATGTGCAAGAAGCCATAACTTTAATTGTACAGTTTTCCTTGTTGCTTTAAATTCAGGTTCTAAGGCGAATCAATAGCTTATGCCAAAGGCGTGTTGAATCATCCACAGAATAAATAACAAACCAATCGCCATTTAGCAGTACGTAGAAGTAATTTTATACCATTCCCTTATTACAGAATAGATGAAAAAGCACCCTAGTTAGGGGTGTCTTGACCTGAAATACGTTTGCAATAAAAAAGTATTTTACTGCCTGTTGTTTACATTAAATTTCGGGAATTGTCTTTATCCCTAAATGTTATTTACAATAATACTTAGATTTTCCTGCTATTACTCTCAATCACAGTTCAAACTTATTTAACTAGACCAACTTCCTATACTTAATCCGCTTCGGCGCAACATCACCCAAGCGCTTTTTACGATTTTCCTCGTAGTCGCTATAGTTCCCTTCGAAGAAGTACACTTGAGAATCGCCTTCGAATGCTAAGATATGAGTACAAATACGGTCTAAGAACCATCTATCGTGTGAGATGACTACTGCACAACCACCGAAATCATCTAAGGCTTCTTCCAAAGCTCTCAAAGTATTTACATCGATATCGTTGGTAGGTTCATCTAGTAACAAAACATTGCTACCTTCTTTTAAGGTAATCGCCAAATGCACTCGGTTTCTTTCTCCACCAGATAAAACACCCACTTTCTTTTGTTGATCGGCACCGTTAAAATTAAATCTAGAGACATAAGCTCTGGAATTGATGACTCTGTTTCCTAACGGAATGTTTTCTAAACCACCCGTTATGTTTTTCCAAACGGATTTATTAGGGTCTAAATCATCATGACTTTGGTCAACATAACCCAACTTCACAGTTTCGCCAACTTTAAAAGTTCCATTATCGGGTTGGTCTTGCCCAGTAATTAAACGAAATAAAGTCGTTTTACCAGCACCATTCGGTCCGATGATACCTACAATACCAGCAGGAGGGAGAGAGAAGTTTAAGTTATCAAACAATACTTTGTCCCCAAATGCTTTGGTCACGTTGGTCGCTTCAATCACTATATTTCCTAATCTTGGTCCGGGAGGGATGAAAAGTTCTAATCTTTCTTCTCTTTCTTTTGTTTCTTCTGAAGCTAATTTTTCATAATTAGATAAACGAGCCTTTGATTTTGCGTGGCGAGCTTTGGGCGCCATTTTGCTCCATTCCAATTCACGTTCTAAAGATTTTTGACGTTTACTTTCCGTTTTTTCTTCCTGAGCTAAGCGTTTTGCTTTTTGGTCAAGCCAGGATGAATAATTACCTTTCCATGGTAAACCTTCCCCACGGTCTAATTCCAAAATCCAACCCGCTACATTATCTAAGAAATACCTATCGTGAGTTACGGCGATGACCGTTCCAGCATATTGTTGTAAATGTTGCTCTAACCAATCGATAGATTCTGCATCTAAGTGGTTGGTAGGCTCATCCAGTAATAAAACATCAGGTTCTTGAATCAATAATCGGCATAAAGCCACACGTCTTCTTTCCCCTCCTGACAAAGTGGCAATAGAAGTATCAGGGTCTGGACAACGCAAAGCATCCATTGCTCTTTCTAGTTTCGCATCCAATGCCCAACCATCTACCGCATCAATTTTATCTTGTAATTCACCTTGGCGATTCATCAATTTCTCCATCGCATCAGCATCTTCATACACCTCGGGTAAACCAAATTTCTCATTGATTTCTTCGTACTCTTTCAAAATGTCGGTAACTGCTTTAGCACCCTCTTCAACAATTTCTTTAACAGTTTTGGAGGAGTCTAACTCGGGCTCTTGTGCTAAGTAGCCTACGGTATAACCGGGTGCAAAAACCACCTCGCCTTGATAGGCTTTATCTAAGCCAGCAATGATTTTTAAAACTGATGATTTTCCAGAGCCATTTAAACCGATGACTCCAATCTTTGCGCCATAAAAAAAAGAGAGGTAAATATTTTTTAGAACCTGTTTCTGAGGTGGGTAAACTTTATTTACGCCAGCCATTGAAAAGATAATTTTTTCGTCTGCCATTTTTTCCTTTATTTGAGGTGCAAATATCGCCTTTTTGGTCAGAAATTGGTAAATATTCTGAAGATAACGGTATAAGTAGCGTTTTCCACTGATTTGGTCGTATTGTTGATAAATACCATTAAAAGTTCCTGATCATTTTAGAAAACTATTTAATACATTGGGACGTTCAATACTTACAGAGAAAGGTTTTATATATGGAAGCTAAATTTTCACCGAGAGTAAAAGATGTGATTTCTTATAGTCGAGAAGAGGCATTAAGATTAGGTCACGATTATATCGGTACAGAACACTTGTTATTAGGCTTAATAAGGGAAGGAGACGGTATGGCGATAAAGATTTTAAAATCTTTGGGTATTGATACTGCGAAATTGCGTAGAGCAATTGAGGATGCCGTAAGAGGAAATGCAGGGACAACCGTTAATTTGGGAAATATCCCCTTAACCAAGCAGGCAGAGAAAGTTTTAAAAATCACTTATTTGGAAGCTAAAATTTTCAAAAGTGACGTGATAGGTACAGAGCACTTATTATTATCAATTTTAAGAGAAGAGGATAACATTGCTTCACAAATATTAGCACAATTCAGTTTGAATTATGAGCTATTTAAAGCTGAAGTTGAAAGTAATAAAGATGGATTAAGAGATGATCCAACCAATGCTGCAACAGGAGGAGATGAAGAATTTAGAGACGATGATGCATTTACAGCACCTAAAAAAGTTTCAGACATTAAATCTAAAACCCCAGTTTTGGATAATTTTGGAAGAGATTTAACACGCATGGCAGAGGATGGTAAATTAGATCCTATTGTTGGCCGTGAGAAAGAGATTGAACGTGTTTCTCAAATCTTATCTCGTAGAAAGAAGAACAATCCAATTTTAATTGGTGAGCCAGGTGTGGGTAAATCAGCCATCGCCGAAGGTTTAGCTTTAAGAATTGTACAGCGCAAAGTTTCCAGAGTATTATTCAATAAAAGAGTCGTTACACTTGATTTAGCTTCCTTGGTTGCGGGTACAAAATACCGTGGTCAGTTTGAAGAGCGTATGAAAGCGGTGATGAACGAATTGGAAAAATCTCCGGATGTAATTTTGTTTATCGATGAAATTCATACCATTGTAGGTGCTGGTGGAGCTTCAGGCTCTTTAGACGCATCTAATATGTTCAAACCAGCTTTAGCAAGAGGAGAAATTCAATGTATAGGAGCAACTACTTTAGACGAATATCGTCAATATATTGAAAAGGATGGTGCCTTAGATCGTCGTTTCCAAAAGGTGATGATAGAACCCGCAACGCCCATCGAAACCATTGAAATTCTAAATAGAATTAAAGATAAATACGAAGATCACCATGGAGTGACTTATACGGATGAAGCTATAAATGCTTGTGTAAGTTTAACTACCAGATATATTACGGATCGTTTCTTACCCGATAAAGCGATTGATGCTTTGGACGAGGCTGGTTCTCGTGTTCACCTTACCAATATTCATGTTCCTCAAAACATCATTGATATTGAGCAAAAGATTGAATTGATCAAAGTAGAGAAGAATAGGGTAGTAAAGAGTCAGAAATATGAAGAGGCTGCCAAACTAAGAGATACGGAGAAAAATCTATTAGAGGAATTAGATAAGGCTAAAACCGAGTGGGAAGCCGAAACGAAGACCAAGAGGTATACAGTTACTGATGATAATGTGGCTGAGGTAGTTTCCATGATGACGGGTATTCCTGTTCAACGTGTGGGACAAGCTGATAGCATGAAGTTATTGAACATGTTCGAAAAGATTAATGAGAAAATCATTGGTCAGGATGATGCGATTAAGAAATTAACAAAAGCCATTCAAAGAACTAGAGCTGGATTGAAAGATCCTAAAAAGCCAATTGGTTCATTTATATTTTTAGGACCAACGGGAGTTGGTAAAACTGAATTAGCAAAAGAATTAGCTCGTTTCATGTTTGATTCTGATGATGCATTGATTCAGATTGACATGAGTGAATACATGGAGAAATTTGCGGTTTCACGTTTAGTCGGAGCGCCTCCGGGCTATGTAGGTTACGAAGAAGGTGGTCAGCTAACGGAGAAAGTTCGTAGAAAGCCTTATGCGGTGATCTTATTAGATGAGATTGAAAAAGCACATCCTGATGTATTTAACATCTTATTACAAGTGTTAGATGAAGGTCAGTTGACAGATTCATTAGGTAGAAAAGTAGATTTTAGGAACACGATTGTGATCATGACATCTAATATTGGCGCCCGTCAATTAAAAGATTTTGGTCAAGGCGTTGGTTTCTCTACTTCTGCGAAAGCGTCACAAGCTGACTCACATAGCAAAGCGGTTATTGAAAGTGCTTTAAAAAGAGCTTTTGCTCCAGAGTTTTTAAACAGAGTTGATGATGTCATTGTCTTTAACTCTCTAGAAAAAGCAGAAATCTTTAGAATTATCGATATTGAGTTGAAAGCATTATTCGGTAGAGTTCATGCTTTAGGTTATGATATTAAATTGACAGAAGAAGCCAAAGAATACATTGCCGAGAAAGGTTTTGATCCTAATTTTGGTGCTAGACCATTGAAAAGAGCTATTCAAAAATATTTAGAAGATCCAATTGCTGAGGAAATTTTAAAAGGCGAATTGACTGATGGCGACACCATGGAAGTGGGTTTTGATAAAGAAAAAGAAGAGATTAAAATAGTAGGTAAAACTGCGAAGAAGAAAAAGAAGAAAGAGGAAGAGAAAGAGAAAGAAGGGGAGTAAAACCTATTTTTGAAATTTTTAAAAGCATCCAGATTAATTTGGATGCTTTTTTTATTTAGCATGCAACCAATATTCGAAATGGCTCGTCTTTTGTTTATATGCTAATTGCAATTAATCTATTTGATGTTTTAACAGTCTATCACTAAAAACAAATCATTATGAAAAAGCTACTATTTTTATTTTTAGGTCTATCGATACTTGGAGTATCTGCCTGCAGAAAAGTTACCGAACAATATTACACCACCCCAAATCAAACCGTTTACTATTCTGTCTCTAACAGCAGTTGGACAACTGCAGATGGCGGATATACTTATGCTGCTTCCTTGAGTTTTTTACAAGGAGATACCTATCAGAATAAATACGATGGCGTTTTGGTGTATGTTTCTTATGATAATGGAACTACTTATATTGCGGTACCTCAAACCTACAATGGTTTAACTTACAGTTTTTCAGCAACCAATCAAAAAGTGATTATAGAGGTTCAAAGTTCCGATTTCAATAGTAAAATCAGCAATCCAGGAGTTCTATCTGTAAAATTGGTATTGATTCCATCAAAGGGATAAATGAAACTGAGTGAAAAAGAAAAAGCTTTCTGGTTACAGAAAGCTTTTTCTTTTTAAAAATTTATTAGTATTAATTATTCTTCACCACCAATCTGATCCATCACCTCCATACTTACACCAGTTGAAGAATATCCTCCATCATGGAATAAATTCTGCATGGTGACCATACGAGTTAAATCAGAAAATAAAGTAATACAATAATCAGCACAAGATGCTGCGTCTGCGTTGCCTAATGGGGCAATCTTATCTGCGAAATCAAAGAAATTGTCAAAACCTTTAATTCCAGAACCTGCCGTTGTACGGGTAGGAGACTGTGAAACCGTGTTGATACGTACTTTTTTATCTACTCCATAATGGTAACCAAAGCTTCGAGCAATAGACTCTAACATCGCTTTAATATCGGCCATATCCGTATAGAAAGGATAAGTACGTTGTGCAGCCATGTAAGTTAGTGCAACGACACTGCCACCTTCATTAATGGCATCCATTTTTTTAGCTACAGCTAACATTTTGTGCAAAGACACCGCAGAAACATCAATTCCTTTCATGAAGTAATCATAATTAGATTCGGTATAAGGAATTTTCTTTCTGATGTTCACACTCATGCCAATAGAGTGAAGAACGAAATCTATTTTTCCACCCAAAACTTCTTGAGATTGTGTAAATAAATTAGTCAAGTCTTCCACATTGGTAGCATCAGCAGGAATAATTTGAGATCCTGTCTTCTCTGCTAAATTATTTATCTCTCCCATTCGCATCGCTATAGGAGCGTTGGTTAATACAAAAGTTGCACCTTCCTCATGTGCCTTTTCAGCCACTTTCCAGGCGATAGAATTTTGGTCTAAGGCGCCAGTGATGATTCCTCTTTTTCCTTTTAGTAAGTTATAAGCCATTTTTAGTTTTCTTTTGTGGTTTTCTATTATCAGTTTTCAGTTAAAGAAGACCGTCGTAATTATTTGTAAAGGTTATAAAATTTTGATTGAGAAAAAACTTTTATTTAATCTCTAATCCTCCAATTTAAATATATAAGTTAAAATAAAGTCTTGATTAATTCTTGAATTATTATTTACAGCTGGATGCCATTTTTGTAGTTTTGAGAGTTGATTTATCACCTCTTTTTCACATCCGTAACCAATTCCCTTAATTATTGTTGGGTTAATGACTTTCCCTAATGAATCAACAGTGAATCTGATAACTACTTCTCCTTCAATATTTGATTTTATAGCAGCTATCGGATACTTTATGTTTTTTTTTAATGATTCAGTGAAATTGTCATTTCCGCCAGGGTAGGAAGCTGTATATTCACTAAATCTATGATTAAAGGATTGAGTATTTTTACACTCAATCGATATTTGATTTGGAACTTCAGATTTTAATCTTTTTGTAATTATTAGACTAGTTTCTAATTTCTTTTCAAATTTCGGAATTGTTAACGAAATAAATCTTGATCCATTTATAGGGAACTTATGATGATCAACAATTAATGTATCTGAGGGTTTAAATGGATTAATTTCAAAATAGCCATTTTCATCGGTTTTAGAATAAATATTTTCATAAAACTCTTTTGAATTAACCATTATATATTTAGCTGGTGTACCATCTAAATATTTTACATAACCTTTTAGGTGAATAGTATCTTTTAAAATTACTTTTTTGGTCTCTTGAGCAAATAGGTGGATATTTGAAAATAGAAAAGAAATAATAATAAGGTATTTCATAGAATTAACTCGTTAAAAGTTCTTTTGCATTTTGCAATGCTGATTCTTTAGGATTTTCTCCGCTCAGCATCTTAGCGATTTCAACCACGCGTTCATCGGTATTTAACTTTTTAATTTGTGTGTAGGTAAAATCATCTTTCACTAATTTATATACAAAATAATGGGCTTTGCCTTTGCTAGCCATTTGCGGAAGATGTGTGATGGTAATGACCTGCATGTCTTTAGCCAGTTCTTGCATGATATTTCCTACACGGTTAGCCACTTCACCCGAAACACCCGTGTCAATTTCATCAAAAATGATGGTGGGTAATGCAGTTTTTTTAGCGATTAAAGACTTAATACTTAACATCAAGCGAGAAAGCTCGCCACCAGAGGCTACCTTATTTAACTCGCTTAATTGATGTCCTTTATTGGCATTGAATAGGAAGCGGATTTGGTCAATACCATTTTGATCTAACTTTTCGTCCTCCAAAACTTTTTGCTCAATTTTTAATTGTGCATTATTCATTCCTACCTGATCCAATACTTTTAGGATATACTCTTCTATAGAAGGAATGATCTCTTTTCTATTCTTGCTGATGAGGAGTGCTTTCTTTTTAAGCGATTTACTCAAAAGATCAATTTCATTTTCAAGCCTGATGATGTCCTCATCAGTAAAAAGAATCTGATTGAGCTGGTCGCTCAACTCGTTTTGAAAAGCTATCAATTCAAGATTATTATTTAAGCGATGTTTTTTTTGTAAGCCATATAATAAGCTTAGTCGGTCATTGATTTCATTAGCTCTTGATTCATTGAAGGAAGTATTTTGTTCCAAGGTCTCTAATTCATCAGAAACATCTTTTAATTCTATCAAAGCGCTTTTTAATCTCGTCGCAAATTCTTCTATAGCAGGTTGAAATTTTTCTAAACTTTGGATCTGACTGAGTGCTTCTTTTAATTGTACATAAGCAGCATTTTCATTGTTGCTAATTAAGAAGGTCGCAGATTGTAAATTCTTTTTGATTTCTTCGGCATGAGTTAAGCTATTCAATTCGTTTTCTAATTCTTCTTGCTCATCAGACTGTACATTAGCGCCTTCTAACTCGTCAAATAAAAACTGAAAATAATCTTGATCGGCTTTAGCCTTTTCACTTTCTTCTTTTAATTGCTTGAGCTTACGTTGATTTTTTTTAAGATTTTGATAACCTGATTTATATTCTTGTAAAAGCTCATCATGTTGCGCCATAAGATCTACTACCAATAATTGAAAATCAGAATTGTTGATCTCTAAAGTAGCATGTTGCGAGTGGACATCTATTAATTGCTGACCCAGCGCTTTAAGAACTTGTAGGGTAACTGGCGTATCGTTAATAAACGCCCGTGACTTACCATCTAAGGCAATTTCACGTCTTAATACGGTTTCATCCTCATAATCTAAATCAAACTCCTCAAAAAAGCTCTTTATTTGATAAGATTTGATGTTAAAAAAACCTTCGACAATACATTTCTTTTGCTGATTAAAAAAATACTTTCCATCTGCTCTTTGACCAAGTATCAAACTTAAAGCACCTAATACAATAGATTTACCTGCACCAGTTTCACCAGTAATCACATTTAAATCTCGATCAAAACTGATGTCTAGGTTATCAATTAAAGCATAGTTTTTAATCACCAATCGGCTCAGCATACAATATTATTTTCCTGATTTTAATTCTTCATATTTAGTCGTGTTGGCCGGATCTACATCTACCATCACATTAAATATTTTAGTTCGCTCAATAGGGTCTGATTTGCTAAATATATCTACGATTTCATCTGCTTTTGCAGAAAAGAAAACCTGATTGAGCATTGATCCCTGTTTCTGTTTATCTAACTCTTGTAATGCAGGTAAAGCACCTGCAATATTTTTCTTTCCTTTTTTTGGATCATCACTCATGAGATCTAAACCTTGACGATGATAGGTATAAAGCAGCTGTCTTAAAGGAGCAAAGCTTTTATTATTCAAATTTTCGATTAACCAATACCTGTTTTTTAATCCTTCAAAGGCTTTCCAGCCAATGTAAGGAGCATTTTGAGCATTATTAAGAACAGTTTGGGCTTTGGTAAAATAGGGTGTGCCGCCCTGACTGGCAAAGGTATCTGCATCCATTCCTACAATGACATATGCGTAAAAAGCCAATAAAGAACTAATGTTTGAGGTAAAATTTTGATCTGAAAAATCTAAAGGTTGTCCCTCTGTATAGTTAAAATCAAAGTTTTTATCATTGATGCTTAAGATGGGACTGTTATAAGTAGTCCCATAAATTGGTCTGGTGCTGATAATCTGGGCCTCACCTTTAAAATTACTAGAACCGTCCCATTCTTTCAAGGTAATTACAAAAGTACAGTCAATTCTTTCCTGAGCTTGAAACGCATTATCACTCCACTTTTTATTATTGAGAAAATCGGATATTGCAGTTTGTAATACTTCTAAAGGACGTTTATTGGTGTTTTGGATTTGCGGAGATAAGATTTGAACTCTTGCATTTAAATCCTGCCCAAATCCACGGAAAGCAGCTAAAAGAAATAGGATCAACAAGAGTTTTTTCATAGAATAGATATAATTTTTGCGCAAATATCTTTGGCTACTTCTGTCTTAGATTTTAAATCAAAAGTGGTTTTTATCAGTTTTTTATCGATTATACTAATTTTGTTGGTGTCTTTTTTGAAACCAGCTCCTTCATCATTCATCGAATTTAACACAATAAAATCTAAATTCTTTTTCTGGAGCTTTTGTTTTGCAAATTCTTCTTCATTATTCGTTTCCAATGCAAAACCAACCAATATTTGATTCGTTTTTTTTTGTTTACCTAATTGAAAAAGCACATCCTGAGTTTTCTTTAGCTCGATGCTAAACTCTTTAGTATTTTTCTTAATTTTTTGAGTGGCGACTTCAGCAGGGGTATAATCTGCAATTGCTGCGCTCATGACACAGATGTCGGCTTGATGAAATAAATCCAGACATGCATTCAGCATTTCTGCTGCAGAAGTGATGTTTATTCTTTTGATGCTCTTTTTGCTAGTTTCTAATCCCGTTGGGCCACTAATCAGGGTAACATCTGCTCCTAAGCTTGCTAATTCTTCAGCAATCGCAAAACCCATCTTTCCCGAAGAATGATTACCGATAAATCTTACTGGGTCTATCGCTTCGTGAGTTGGACCTGCGGTAACTAAAGCTTTTTTATTTTTTAATGGGAGTTTTTTTTTAAGATCATCGTTTAGATATTCCATGATTTCTTGAGGCTCGGCTAATCGTCCTTCACCCACTAAACCACTGGCTAATTCACCATGTCGGGGTTTGATGATTTGATTTCCAAAACCTATTAATTTAGAAATATTTTGTTGAGTAGCTTCATGTTTCCACATGTCTAAATCCATTGCCGGAGCAAGGTAAACCACACATTTTGCCGATAAATAAGTAGCGGATAATAGGTTATCACATAACCCATGCGCAAATTTAGCCAGCGTATTTGCCGTTGCGGGTGCAACAATCATTATATCGGCCCAAAGGCCTAATTCTACATGATTATTCCATTCACCAGTTTCGGCTTTATAATAATCTGTTAGTACTGGATTCTTGGATAAGGTGGCGAGTGTAAGTGGCGTAATAAATGACGTAGCATCTTTTGTCATCACCACTTTTACGTTTGCGCCAGCTTTCACTAAAAGCCTGATCAACTCTGCTGATTTATAGCTCGCTATACTGCCGCAAACGCCTAAAAGGATATTTTTATCTTTAAGCATAACACTCATGCTCAAATATAGAACAAATTATTTTTGTTCTTTAGCCGGATTTCTATGGTAAACTTTACCATGGATAAATTCGTCAATAGCAATTAAAGAAGCCTTCGGCATTCTTTCGTAGTATTTAGAGATTTCGATTTGCTCTCTGTTTTCAAAAATTTCTTCTAGGTTGTCATTAGAACTTGCAAACTCTGCTAATTTGCTGTGTAATTCTTCTTTCATATTAGCAGCAATTTGGTTAGCTCTTTTGCTAATGACTACTAAAGACTCGTAAACGTTCTGAGTTTCAATATCAAACTGTCTTAAATCTCTGGTTACTGTGGTGTTAGCTACAGTAGGTTTTGCAATATTGTTATTATTATTCATCTTTTTTCTCGGGTTTAATACCTGAATATTGTGCTAGTATTTTATTTGTTTCTTCAATCCCACTTAAAGCATCTTGTTTGATTTTTTCTGCTTCATTGATATATTGACTTTTTGGGTATTTTTCTACAAACCTTTCGTATTCTTGAATGGCTTCATTGTAACGGTCTTCTTGCTTAATTTCTAAACTGTTTTTAGCATACAGATATTGTGACTTTATGGCTAAAAATTCCATTTCCTCTGCATATTTAGTGTCAGGAAAATCTTTTTCAGAATTTCTGAATGCAATTACTGCGGCTTGATAATCTCCAATGTCTAAAAATAGTTTTGCGTTAGCGTAAGATTTATGTTCTAATTTATCTCTTAGGTCTTGAATCAACTTACTTGCCTCGGTAACTCTTTCGCTATTTGGGTACAGGTTAATAAACAACTGTAAAGATTCAATTGCTTGATAGGTATTTCCCTGATCTAAAGAGAAAATAGGAGAATCTAAATAAAAGCAATAAGCGGCTAAAAATCTACATTCTTCTGCTTTTGCACTGCTTGGATAAGTATCCGCAAAACTCTTAAATAAATATCTGGCAGTTAAATAATCTTTTAATTTATAATTGGTGTAAGCATAATAGTAACTTAAATCTTCTGCCTCTGATCTTCCTCTGTAGCGTTGCGCTAAATCATCAAATAAAATTAAGGCTTTAGAGTAGTCTTTATTATTGTAAAGCTTAATGGCAGCCTGATATTTTTTCGCCACATCAGTACTCAATCGTAACTTCTCGAATTTGCTTTTACAACCCGTAAAAACAATGGTAATCAATAGAATAAAGCTCAGAATTGCTAAGCTCTTGTTTTTAAACATTCTGCAAAGATAGATTAATAAATAATACAAGTCAATTTTAAATAATATCGCAATAGCGAATTTATGTTAATTAATTAATATCACTCATAAATTAACAAATTTTAACAGCCATATAGTTAAAAGACATTCAAAATAATCTCCATAGGATCATTAGTTTAACAAAAGGATGTTTAACAGAATAGACAAAGCAGTATATTCTTTATATCTTGGATTTTATTTAATTGCTATGAATTCGTTAATTATCTATCAGGTAGACGCTTTTACAGATCATGTTTTCGGTGGAAATCCCGCAGCTGTTTGTATCTTAAATAACTGGTTGCCAAGTGTCATCATGCAAAATATCGCTGCCGAGAATAACCTTTCGGAAACTGCTTTTTTGGTAAAAGAATCAAATCAGTATCATATCAGATGGTTTACGCCAACGGTAGAGGTTGACTTATGTGGGCATGCCACGCTAGCTTCGGCTCAGGTACTTTTTCAATATGGTTTAGCAGTCGAGCAGGAGATTACTTTTTTCTCTGAACGAAGTGGAACGTTAAGCGTATCAAAAAATAATGAGGGTTTATTGACATTAAATTTCCCAGCCGATCATCTTACAGAGATGGAAAAGAGCGAGGAATTACTATCTTGTTTTGATATTGAACCCATGCATATTTATAAAGGAAAGACTGATTACATGATGATATTTGATACAGAACAAGATGTCATCGATATAAAACCAAATTTTGACCTCATTAAAGCCATAGATTGCCGTGGGATTATTGTCACTGCTAAGGGGAATAGTGTTGATTTTGTTTCCCGGTTTTTTGCTCCACAATCTGGGGTGGATGAAGATCCTGTAACGGGATCAGCGCATACCACTTTAACACCTTATTGGTCTAAGGTTTTGGATAAAAAAGTATTATCCGCTCAGCAACTATCAGAGCGTTTAGGAATTTTAAAGGTAGAAGATGCTGGCGACAGAGTTAAAATTAGTGGAACAGCCGTAGTTTATTTAAAAGGAGAGATTTACTTTTAATGGATAGTCAAATTCTGTTAGAGCTCGTTCAAAAAAGGATGCCTTTTGGAAAATATAAAGATCGCTTATTATGTGATTTGCCAGTTTCTTATTTAGAGTGGTTTGCCAATAAAGGATGGCCACCCGGAAGATTGGGGCAGCAGCTGGCGACTATTTATGAAATTAAATTAAACGGATTGGAAAGTTTGTTATCACCTTTGAAAAGAAGATGAAATATTTTTTAATTTTTGTTTTGCTGTTCGGTTTATTAGGCTTTCAAACACAAGCTCAAATTAGCATCGGAAGCTTAGGTGATCCCACAGCTACCATAAATTTTGGAAGTGGAAGTAATGCAGTGGGACCTTCATTAAACTCAGGGATCACCAGTTTAACATATCAAAGTTTCGATTGCCCGATAGATGGTAATTACGTGATTATTAATCATACCAATAATTGCTTTGGCGGAAGTTGGCATACCCTAACTGAGGATCATACTATTGGCGATACCAACGGTTACATGATGCTGGTTAATGCTAAAAATACGCCCGATATTTTTTACACATTCACAGTTAATAATTTGTGTCCCAACACCACTTATGAGCTATCTTCATTCATCATGAATGTGCGTAAACCATTGCCATGCCCAAGTGGTACTACGGTTTCTTATCCAGACATTACTTTTGTTGTAGAAACAGTAGGTGGTATAGTCATAGACTCCTCAAACACAGGGTCTATTGTGGAAACCAATAATCCAGTTTGGAATAAATATGGGCTCAATTTTAAACTTCCCGCAACTGAATCAGCAGTGGTGTTAAAATTAAAAAACAACACTTCGGGGGGCTCATGCGGAAATGACTTAGCCTTGGATGACATTACTTTTAGTCCCTTTGGCCCAACTATTTTAGCTGGTGAAGTCAGTTCGTCTGTAAGTAACCTTACACTTTGCGAGGGGGCTACTCAAAATTATACTTTTAAGGCAGATGTCTCTAGTGGTTATTTGAAACCAGCTTTTTTTTGGCAGGAGGATAAGCATGATGGAAATGGATGGGTAGATATTCCTAATAGTAATTCGAAGACTTATCAGGCATTAATTACCAATGCAGATACAAAAGGATATGCTTATAGAATGGCAGCTGCCGAAGAGGAAAATATAGAAAATAGCAACTGCAGGGTATATTCAAATCTAATAGAAGTTAAAGTTGTCCCAAAGCTAGTAATTGATGCTGGTAAGGATGTTCATGTGTTAGAAAATTCCGCTATAAAAATATTAGCTACAGCCCCCCCAAATTTAGTGTATGAGTGGTCACCTCCAATATATTTAAGTGATCCTCATGTTTTACAACCCATCGTAAAACCCACCGAAACCACTACTTATACGCTAAGGGTTACTGACCTAAATAGTGGTTGTGTGGGAACTGCAGAAGTTACCGTTCATGTTGATCAAGATATTAAAATACCTGATACTTTTAGCCCTAACGGTGATGGCGTAAATGATTTATGGCAAATTCAAGGTTTGTTAGGAAACAGTGATGCTGATATAACTGTTTTTAACAGAAACGGTCAGAAAGTTTATGCTGCTAAAGGTTATCCTAAAGCTTGGGATGGGAAATTGAAGAATACTAATTTACCTCAAGGCATGTATTATTATATTATTGATACACATTTACCAACTCGCCCGCTCTACCATGGCAGTTTGCTGATTATTTATTAAAGCCAATTTTTTCTTTTCTGAAAGAGAAATGCCTTTGAGAAAAATAGCTAAAGACGATCAAAATTGCGTTGGTTGCCATTACCGATGGCGTAGGATACCAACCAAATTTCTCTACGAAAATTTTAATAAATAAGTAATTCAATAAAATGTTGATACAAACCACTAAAAAGTATCGGAAGAGTTGAATCCTTTTTTTAAGATAGGAGCCTTGAAAAACCACAAAAGTATTGAGGTAATAACCTATCGGGAACGTCAAGAAAAAAGCGATGATAAAAGCAGCGATGTGTGGACTAATGGCAACAAAAGATAAATGAACAATCGTTTTCTTTAAAACAAAATTATAAGTGATAAAATAAATGAGAATGTTGAGGAAAGTGGTTCCGCCACCACAGGCTGCATACCTGAAAGTTTGCAAAGGCAACCACTTCTTAAAGATAGGATAGAAGACATCAATCAAGCTGAGGATAAAAGTTCGGATTTTTTGGTGTAGGCTTCTAAACATGTGCCTCAAATATATAAGGTTTACAGCTTAGCATCAAAATTAAATCCTGGTGTTTCCCTGATCTCTAATCGATCTCTGGTTACAATCCTCATTCTAACTTTTTTAAGTAGAAAATAAAAAATAACAGCGGTTATTAATCCAAATAAACTCATGATAAAAAGGGTTAATGGAGCACCAATATGGTTGGCAGAAAATCCAGCAACAAAACTTCCTATAGGCATCATCCCTTGAAAAGCCATGGCATAAAAGCTAATCACTCTCCCTCTCATTTGATCATCTACATGCGTTTGGATATAGCTATTGGAACCCGAAATTTGAATCATTTGGCCAATTCCAGATATTGCTAAGAATAGAATAGCCATCCACAACCAAGGTGAATAAGAAAATAAAGCCAACGTTCCTGAGAAAATAAAAATGGAAACGATGACCAGTTTAGAAAGGTTTTTAATTTTTTGAGCTCCTGCCAAATAGATGGCGCCACCCAATGCGCCCAATCCAGTAGCTGCTTCTAGCCAGCTCAACGTTTTTGCGTCACCATGAAATATATCCTTAGCAAAAATTGGAAGCAAGGTTAGAAAAGGCATCACCGAAAAGCTGATACAAGCCATTAAGATAATCATCAACCTGATGTCAGGTTTTGTTTGCAGGTATTGGTATCCTTGTTTTAAACTCTCCCAAACATTATGATCTCTTTTAAAGCTTGTTTTAGGTTTAATCTTCATCAATAACAATGAACTGAGTACAGGAATAAAGGTGAGGGTATTGATTAAAAAACACATGCCTTCTCCCACCCATGCAATTAAAAACCCGGCAACTGTTGGTCCTATCAATCTTGCTAAATTCACCATGCTAGAATTGAGGGCAATGGCATTGGGTAGGTTTTCCTTGTCTTCTATCAGTTCAATCATTAATGATTGCCGAGAAGGAATATCAAAAGCATTGATTACGCCCAATAAGGCACTTAATAAAATCACGCCAAGGGTGCTGTAATAACCACCAAGAATCATGATGGTTAATGCCCCAGCCTGAACTAAAGATGCGACTTGTGTAAATAATAAAATTTTATATCTACTGTATCTGTCAGAAATAATTCCTCCGTAAGGCCCAAGGAGAAGGGATGGGAACTGCCCAGCAAACATGACCAAGCCCAATAAAATAGCAGAGTGGGTGACATCATAAACCAACCAACTTACGGCCATTCGCTGCATCCAAGTCCCCACTAGGGAAATGGATTGACCCGCGAAGAAAAGTTTAAAATTTCTATATTTTAAAGATCTAAAAACAGAAGAGAAACCTTTTTGAACAGCCATTGATGTTGATATTACAATTTTTGGACTTATTGGTTTGCCTTATTCTTGATAGCATACGCATTTAAACTTCGATGTGCCAAATAAACACTTAACAAAACTAAAATAGCACTCAATAAGAAAGGAGCACCTGGAAATAATATGGGCGCATTTTTAGCGGTAAAATAAGCGAAAAGTGTGGTCATTAATGGCGGAGCGAAAATAGTAGTCGCACTCATTAAGCTGGTTAATGCACCTTGTAACTCTCCTTGTTCGTTAGATGGGGCAAAGCCACTGATGATGCTTTGCAATGCCGGACCTGCAATTCCGCCTAAAGAGTAGGGGACAATGAAGATGAACATCAATAAGCCATTGGGCGCAAAAGCAAAGAGGAATAATCCCAAACTATAAAATAGCAAACCGATATACAAGCTCTTCTCTTGCCCAAATTTTGGGATGGCCCACCTGATAATCACTACCTGCACCAAACCAATCATTAAGCCTATAAAGCCTAGAGAATAGCCTACCCATTTTTCATCCCAGCTAAATTTTTCCATGCCATAATAAGCCCAAGTACTTTGCAAGCCGTTGTTAGCAGTATACATCAAAATTAAAGTAATGATTAAACCGCTGACGGCGGGATACTTTTTCAATTGCAGTAAAGAGCCTAAAGGGTTGGCTCTTTTCAGCTCGAAAGGTCTTCTTTTTGCGATGGGTAATGACTCTGGTAATACGAAGAAACCATATAACGTGTTCAGTAAACTTAAACCTGCAGCAGCAAAGAAGGGGATTCTGGAACCAAATTGACCGAGTAAACCTCCAATTACTGGACCTAAGATAAAACCTAACCCAAAAGCTGCCCCTATCAATCCAAAATTTTGTGCTCTTTTCTCAGGTGTGCTGATATCAGCGATATAGGCTGAAGCCGTAGTGAAACTTGCTCCGGTAACACCAGCGATAATTCTTCCGACAAATAGCCACCAAATGGTAGGGGCAAAGGCTAGAAAAAGATAATCGATACCAAATCCTAGCAAAGAAAATAATAAGACAGGGCGGCGTCCATATCGATCACTCAGGTTTCCAAGGATGGGCGCAAAAACAAATTGCATGATGGCATAAGCAAAAGTTAGCCAGCCACCATAACTTGCCGCCTGACTTAAATTTCCGTGAATCAATTCGGCAATTAAAGTAGGTAAAACTGGAATGATGATTCCTAAACCAGTGACGTCAATTAGTAAAGTGATGAAGATAAAGCCTAAGGCGGCTTTGCCGTTTTTTGCCATGAGTTGATTTTAAGGCAGCCTGAGTATTAAACTTTAGCTTGGCAATGATACAAAATATTCAATTTTATTTTACCGTAAAATCATTCTAGTTTGGGAAACTAGTCTTTTAGTTTTAACTTGAAAATATTTTAAATAATAAAAGAGAAAGCTAAATTGATAATTTATGATGAGTAAAAAAAACATCAACACTATTTTAAAAATAATATATTTAGTGTGCTTTTTATTTTTTGGCCTTTATTCTTGTAAATCAAAAAAAATGACTCCTAAATCGTTAGGGAGTTCCGGAATCAATGTTAAAATAGAATTACAAACAAAGGATATAATTGGCTGCGAAATAAAGTTACAGTCTTTGGATTTAAAGACTGTTTATTGGAGTGATACTTTAAGAAAAAACAAACAACTTATAAATTTAAATCTTCCCATAAAGCAAGGGTTCTATAAGCTTGGTTTCAATGGTAAATATCCATATAATAAAAGATTGTCTGGATGGATGCATGATATTATCCTTTATTTAGAAAATAATAAAACCTACCAAGTATTTGCTGGAGATGATCAAACTATTTTATACAACCATTCTAAAGTACGTTCCAATTCTGAGACCCAAATAGATCTTTCATTATTTCAGGATGCATATGTATTTAAGTTCGATAGTCTAAAAAAAGAACTTAAAAAGAAAGAAGATTTTTCAGATACCTTGTTTAACAGCAATTCAAAAAACTATGATCAGTCATGGGCTTTGTATTTAAAAGAAAAAGATTACTTGCAGAAGAAATTTCCGGTTCAGTTTATCAGGAAATTCGCAATTGAGCATCCAAATTCAATAATTTCACCTTTTAAGCTAGTAGAAGTTTGGGATATTCAAGAAAATTATGATTTGTACAAAAGCATTTATGATAGTTTAAGTACTGAGATTAAATGGAATGAATATGCTATTTTATTTAAACAAAAGTTAGATGCTATAAAATACTTAGCTTATGGTAATCATACCCCTATGGTTGTAGGCAAAGGTTTACATAATGAAGATTTTATTTATGATTATTCTAAAAATAAGTTTACACTTTTAGAGTTTTGGGCTTCTTGGTGTAAGCCATGTAGAGACGAACACCCAGAACTGGTAGAAATTTATAATGAATATCATCAATTAGGTTTTGATATTTTGAGTATTTCTTTAGATGATAAGAAAGAGCTTTGGGAGAAGGCAATAGAAAAAGATCAATTGATTTGGAAAAATCATTTTTCGGACCTTAAATCATTTTCTAAATCAGAAAACGCCATTCGGTTTAATATTGCTTTTGTACCACAAAATTATTTAATAAACTCTGAGGGAGAGATTGTTACTCAGAATATTGAACTGGGTGATTTAAAGAAATTCTTAAGTAGATTGAGGTGAAAGGAATATTAGCTAAACCCTCTAACTTTAAAGTTTAAGATATAAACCCAATATTCCTTTTCAGCCCATCAAACTTCGTTCTTTTCACTGCTGAGTTTTTAAACAAATCTTTAAAAACTTCTTTGGTGATTTCTTGCCAGTCGGCGTTTTTGAGGTGGAGTAAATCGGGGTGGGGTTCAAAAGCTTTTTCTAACAGCTACTTTTTCTCTAAAATATACTATTTATAATCTTTCCTATCTAGAGATATATTCTTAATACCGTATAATCAATAATCAGAACAAAAAAGCTTTTTGTTTTTAAAACTGCTGATCATTAAGTATTTTCAATAATCGATACATTTAATCTTTAAACCTTATGAAATACTTTTGCCTAAGCCTTTATTGTATAATTCTGCTATCATGTCACAATGTTGAAAAAACAGGAACAACTGGCTCCACTGAGTTTGG
The DNA here is from genome assembly GCA_018828585.1 of Bacteroidota bacterium. Classification (GTDB taxonomy): domain Bacteria; phylum Bacteroidota; class Bacteroidia; order Sphingobacteriales; family Sphingobacteriaceae; genus Pseudopedobacter. The sequence continues at coordinate 1,225 of JAHJVW010000056.1, read as the reverse complement.
GAAGATAAAATTAGATAGTACTATTTTTCTAAGTACAGAAAATTACACATCTTTTGATAACAGGAGATATTTAAGCTTGGACTATTTCGACAAATTTTTTGAACATGTCAATATTACTGAAAGCATTGATACAGCTAAGAAATTTAAAAGAAAAATTGTAGCTAAAAACCCTGTAATTTTAAGAAGCGGCGATTATCGCGATAATCTTAAATATGTATTGTTTCCGGGCGATAGTTTAAGTATTGATCTAGATGAGAATCATTTGTTAAGGTTAAAATCTTTGAAAGATTCCTCAAGAAATAGAGAACTAAAATTCTTTAACAGCTTAATGCACCATGAACCGGAGATGGCCTATTATCAGTTTGGTAAATCTATTATGCCTAAGGGAAAACAAAGTGACTTTTTAAGGGATTACCAAATTTTATATGTTAATCCTGATCTTGATTTTAGAGCCAAATATGCTTGGCAAAAGTACCATGATCAATTAAGTTTTTTAAATAATTATAATCAACAATATCACCTTAGTGATAAATCTTACATCATTTTTAAGAAGATGCTTTATTATGATTACATGTATACTAAAATTAAGATAGCGAATGCGCTATTAAAAGCAAAAAAAGTGATTGGAAATAGTTTAACTAACGAGCTCAACCAATTTAATGTTAACATTTATAAGGATGATTTTTTGTACGATTTATTTTACAGATTATCTATTAAATATTATCTGGATTATTTATTGTTAAAAAATGAAATTCCTTCAACTGCTAAAAATGAGTTTATTATTAAACAATTTAATGGAAAGATAAAAGATTATATATTATTTTCAGAAATTAAGACGGCATTGGCGCAACAAGCTTATGATGAAAAAGCAGTTGATTTTTTTAATTCGCACTGTAGAAACATAGCCTATCAACAGGAAATAGCTGCCACGGTAGCATTAAGTATTCCAACTAAAGAAAGTGTTTTAATCAATCAAAAGAACAAAAGAATAACTTTTGATAGTCTTATTAAGCAAAATAAAGGAAAAGTATTATATATAGATTTTTGGGCAAGTTGGTGCGTTCCCTGCATTCAACAAATCCCCTCATCATTAGCGTTGCAAAAAGATTTTCAGAACCTACCCATTCAATTTTATTATATTTCTTTAGATAAAAGCAGTTCTTCTTATAAAGAAATGAGCACACAGCTAAAGTTACCAAATCATGAAGATTACATATTAATGAAT
>JAHJVW010000055.1 GCA_018828585.1 Bacteroidota bacterium | reverse complement strand
CTCAATTGCTCACAACATCAGAAAAAAAGAAGCTTAAACAGCTGTTCCCCTCATTTCATAGCCTTAAAAATTGATTAATCACATTAGATAAACTGCCCAGTATTTCATTAACAAAATAACGTGATCAAAAACTCTAAAAATAAAAAAACTGTCTCGTTTATTTTTGAGACAGCCTCTTTGGTTTAATATAAAATTGGTTTAATATCCCAAATCTTCACCTCCTGAAGAGGATTCTTGTTTTTGATTTCTCTTTTGATTTAAATCTTGCTTGCCAAACCTATAACTAAAAGTTAGATTGTAGGTTTGTCCCCATCCGCCTCTTTTAAATTCTTGCGTAAAAGCACTGTTATTTGTAACCATACTATAGTTTCTAGAATTAGTTAAATCTCTAACATTAAATGATAAACTTCCTTTCTTGTTTAAGATATCATATCTAAGTCCCGCATCTAAACTAAAAGACTCTTTACTTCTTCCTTGTGACATAGTCCTTGGTGCTTCATAAAAGAAACTCACTTGAGCTGACAAACTTTTAGGAAATGATATGCTAGATGAAACATTTCCGTTCCAATTAAATCCTGAATTATCATTGATACCTAAATTACTATCTCCCGTAAAGTAAGATTGGAAAAGATTCAAATTACTGGTAACGTTCCATTTCTTAGTAAGATCAGCCCTACTGATTAACTCTAAGCCAACAGCCTGATTTTTTGCAATATTGTAGAAACGTGAAATTGTGCCCCCAATAACTTCAGGATTATTTTCTCTTAAGCTTTGTACCACATCATTCACCCTGCGATAATAAACCGAAGAAGTAAAGGTTACAACTGGCCAAAATTTAGCATAACTTAATTCGAAAGAGTGAATATCTTCTGGCTTTAAATTTGGGTTTCCAATTCGGATGTTATACCTATCATCAACATCAGGAAAAGGATTTACTTGCCATCCTCTTGGTCTGTTAACTCTTCTGCTATAACTTAATTGTAGTTGATTATCTCCTTCAAATTTTTGAGTCAAGAAAATACTTGGATAAACTCTGAAATAATTTAACCTACCTGGGCTGGTCAACAATCCACCATTCGCACCAGTACCAGTGATGGTCGTGTTTAAATAAGCTTGCTCAGCTCTTAATCCAAACTGGAAACCAAAATTTTTCGAAATCTGGTTTTGATAATTTACATACCCTGCATGCACAAAATCTTCTAATTTGAATAAGCTGCTTAGCTTATTGTCTCTTAAGTAATTATTGTTATTAAAGTTTAAAGTGTCTGACTTTTGATCTACAGAATTGTACTTTAAAGTGCTTCTATATCCTAGTTCTAATTTGCTGTCCTTACTAAGTGGCTTTGCATAATCCGCTTGAATATTATAGGTTGTGTTTCCTTGATCAACTAAGTTTTTTCTGTTAGATGAAGGTCTAATATTTGATGCGTTTCCACTTTGATCAAAATAATTCTGAAGAATCTTCTCGTTTTGAGTTTCATTTTCGTTCCCGTAACTAAAATTAGCCGTTAAAACTTCTTTAGGATCTTTCTTAAATTTATGAGAGAAATCAGCATTTATATCATATCCCTTTCCTTTTTCTGTCTGGTCGTTGCTTCCAACTCCGAAATTTTGTCGATTGCTATTCTGGAAATAAAATAGTTGATTAATATCTTCTGTTCCACCCTGATTTCTAAAACTTAAATTAGATGATATCCCAAATTGAGTGTTATCATTAAAAGAATATGCACCACCTAACTTTATGGTATGTCCAGCTCGGTCGCGATTATATAATGAAGAAGAGTTTAAGCTTGGTGTATTTACATTGCTGAACTGCGTATTGGTTATTCCGTTTCCAACTCTTCTACCATCTCTATAACTATAACTGGTATTTAAATCCCATTTTTCATTCTTAAAGTTAACGCTGGTGTTACCACTATAATTTTGATAACGACCCGCAGAAAGCGCAACATTTCCGTTTACACCAAGTCTTACATTTTTCTTTAAAACGATATTAATAATCCCTGATTGACCTTCGGGATCGTATTTAGCAGATGGATTAGTAATTAACTCTACTTTATCTATGGCGCTTGCCGGAAGAGATTGTAACAATGCTGTAATGTCTCCACCACCAAATGAGGATGGTTTACCATCAATCATGATTTTCACATTGCTCGTCCCTCTTAAACTTACATTTCCATCAATATCAACCTGGACAGAAGGAACTGTTGCCAATAAATCTGTAGCTGAACCTCCTTGAGATACCAAGCTTTGATCTGCATTGAAAATTTTCCTATCAATACCTAACTGAATAGCATCTTTTTTGGCTGTCACCACAACCTCGTTTAATACGGAATTAGAACTTTTCTTTAATTTTAAAGAGCCTAAATTCATTATTGGTTGATTGTTAGCAACAACAATAGATTGTGAGAAATTAGCATACCCCACAAAACTTATTTTTATCAAATAATTTCCAGCCTCCATATTCTCGAAAGCAAATTTTCCATTTAAATCTGTTTGTGCACCTCTTACCGGAGAATTATCTTTTGCATTCATCAAACTAACCGTGGCAAAATCTAATGAATTACCACTTTTATCATCTATTACAGACCCTATTATTTTTGTTCCCTTTGTTTCTATATCGACATTGTTTTGCGCATAGGCGGAAAAGGCAGCAACAAATAGCATCAATAAAGTTAAAATCTTAAATTTCATTTTATATCTTATTCTTTCTTTTAAAACTACAAAGGTGCGTCCGTGTTTCAGTTATTGACAACGGGTAACCATATTATTACATTGAAAATGACCTATACAAAAGAATTTATAGCGCATTCGATGAGCTACGAGTATTACAGAAATCTAATCGATACGTTATTAGAAGTCGATAAAACAACAGGGCTAAATCATTCAGCAGCGATGATTCATTATACAAAAATGAATGTCCAGAGAATGAAAAGACTAGATAAAACAATTCAATTAAATGATAATTTTATTGATTTGAGCAGTCGAATTGAAAAAACTTACACTTGGCTAGTAATTACTGAAGCTTGGTGTGGAGATGCAGCTCAAATTATCCCTATCATAAAAAAAATGTCTGATGCTTCAGCTGGAAAAATAATGTTAAAGTTTATTTTGAGGGATGAACACTTGGATATAATGGATGCTCATTTAACAAATGGGTCGAGAGCCATCCCAAAGGTTATTATTTTGGATGATCAACTAAATGAAGTTGCTAGTTGGGGACCAAGACCAAAGACTTTACAAACTTTGGTAATAGATTGGATGAAAGACACAGAGTTAACACATGAAGACTGGTCTGAAAAGGTGCATGCATGGTATACAAAGGATAAAACTCAAGAGATTCAGAACGAGATAAAGAGTCTTTTTAAAAGTTTGTAAATTAATCTACCGAGACCGTTAAACCTTCTTGTTGTAATATTTTACGATAAACTTCCATCTCTGTGAAAGAGCCTTCTAGTACATTACATTTACCCTCATTGTGTACAGTAAAAGCAATTTTCTCGGCCTGCTTTTCTGAATAATCTAAGTATTTCATCAAACAGTAAATGACATGCTCAAAAGTATTGATCTCATCATTCCACAGAATTAATCGATGCATAACTTTTAACGAACTCAATATTTCATCAAGTGTAAATGTCTCTTCCTGAGTTTGAGTATCCCCCATCTGTTTAATCATATCCCAAAAATAAAACAACAAAGTAATATTTTATAAATAATAACAATTTATAAAAATTGGCTTGCTATTTGTCTTTAAATTTAAAAAATTAATAATCATGAATTTAAAAAGGACTTTCGGAGCAATACTTACCATCTTAGGAATCATAGGTTTAATCTACACTGCTGTTAGTGTTTTGCAAAGCTCAAGCGATATAAAATCGCTGTTAGTATTTGGAATACTTGGAATTATATTTTTTGTGACAGGAATTAGCTTAATAAGAACAACCAAAGACGAAGCTTAAACAGAATTTTTTCAGAACGAGAAAGGATTTTTAATTGTCTTTAAGATTATTTTTTAAAGACTCTAAAATTCTTCCGCCTTTATAAAAATATTTTTGCCAGTATGGTGCGTCAAGGTTACTAATCATTACACCTCTGCTCGAAGAAGCATGTGCAAATTTATTATCTCCTATATAAACCCCAACATGACTGATTGATCTGCTATGAATCTTAAAAAATACAAGATCGCCTTCTTTCAAATCAACTTTGCTTACTGGATTAACCATACTAAAAATATTTCTCGAGTTGCTACCAATAATGGTATTAAAAGTTTTATCGTAAAGTTTATAAGCAAAACCCGAACAATCGATTCCTCTTTTGCTATCCCCACCTAAACGATAAGGTGTGCCCAACCAATCATAAATAAATTGATACATTTTAGTATTGCTTGTTGTAGAAATAGCGACTCCCATTACTTGAGAGAAAAATTGACTTGCTAAATTATCAGGATCAGAAACTTCTGCTTTTGGGTTGTTGTTTGAGGGAGTTTGATTTGTATTTTGTGCACTTGCGGTGAAAAAACCTAAAACTATCACTAGTAAAACTAAACTTTTCTTCATTGAAATCTAAATTTACGTTGTTGATTTAAAATATCTCGAACGATTTAAACAAAATTATATTTTGTAATGTTGCGAAATTAAAACTTAAGTTTGTCATACGCAAGAAATTGCTAAAAGTTTTAACTCTTTTTAACAAAAAAACAAGGTAATCATATTTTGTAACAAAATAGCCTATTTTATTTTTGTCTATATATTGATAGATTTGCTTTCCAAAAAAAATTAGAAAATACGAATGAGTTCAGTTGCTATAACTAAAGAAACTTACCTTTATTGGTATGAAATGATGCTTCTTTTAAGAAGATTCGAAGAAAAAGCCGGACAACTTTATGGTCAACAAAAAATCAGGGGTTTTTGTCATTTATACATCGGTCAAGAAGCTGTAATTGCGGGTACCATGTCTGCAACAGAAAAAGATGACAGTTTAATCACCGCTTATCGTGATCATGCTCATCCAATTGCAAAGGGAATGTCTCCAAATGCCGCAATGGCGGAGCTATATGGCAAAGCTACAGGTTGTTCTAAAGGGAAGGGTGGTTCGATGCACTTTTTTGATAAAGACAATAAATTCTTTGGAGGACACGGAATTGTGGGTGGTCAAATCCCTTTAGGTGCTGGTATTGCTTTTGCTGAGCAATATTTAGGAACTAAAAATGTAAATATTTGTTACATGGGTGATGGAGCTGTTCGTCAAGGTTCTTTAAATGAAACTTTCAACATGGCTATGTTATGGAAATTACCAGTAATTTTTGTTTGTGAAAACAACGGTTATGCCATGGGAACTTCAGTAGCTCGTACATCAAACACAACTGACATTTATAAGTTAGGTTTAGGCTACGAGATGCCTTGTATGCCTGTTGATGGAATGGACCCCGTTGCTGTTCATAATGCTATGGATGAAGCAGTACAAAGAGCTAGAAACGGAGAAGGCCCAACTTTCTTAGAAATTAGAACTTACCGTTTTAAAGGTCATTCCATGTCTGACCCACAAAAGTATCGTACGAAAGAAGAGGTAGAAGAATATAAAGCAAAAGACCCAATTGAGGTAGTTAAAACTCACATTCAAAATGAGAAATGGGCTGATGAAAAATGGTTTGAAGAAATTGCTGCTAAAGTGAAATCACAGGTAGAAGAGTCGGTAAAATTTGCTGAAGAATCTCCTTTCCCAGAAGCATCAGAGCTTTATACAGATGTTTACATGCAACAGGATTATCCTTTTGTTAAAGATTAATATTAATAATAGATCAAAATTTATTCTAATAAATAATGGCTGAAGCAGTAAAAATGCCCAAAATGAGTGACACCATGACTGAAGGTGTTTTAACAAAATGGCATAAAAAAGTTGGCGATAAAATTAAAGCAGGTGATGTAGTTGCAGAAATCGAGACCGATAAAGCAACGATGGATTTTGAATCCTTCCAAGAAGGAACCTTATTGTACTTAGGAATAAAAGAAGGACAAGCTGTGCCAGTAGATGCCATCATTGCCGTTATTGGTGAGAATGGTGAAGATTACATATCGGTCTTAAAAAGTGAATCATCAGCTCCTGTTCAAGAAGAAAAGCAAGCAGAGCCAGAAGCAAAAGCTGCTAAACAAGATAAATCTGCTCCTGCTGTTGATACTTCTAATATCCCAGCGACCATTATCAGAATGCCCGCGTTAAGCGACACCATGAGCGAGGGCGTGATCAATAAATGGAATTTTAAAGTTGGTGACAAAATCAAATCTGACGATAGCTTAGCTGATGTAGAAACCGATAAAGCAACTATGGAAGTTGTAGGTTATGAAGAAGGAACTTTACTTTACTTAAGCGTAAAAGAAGGTGAAGCAGTTCCGGTTAATGGAATCATTGCTATTGTGGGTAAAGAAGGAACTGATATTACTCCTTTGCTTAACGCTGAGAAAAGTGATAAAGTAACCAAATCTGAAAAATCAGAGGCTCCCGCGGCCACAACTCCAGATGCTATCGCTTCTCCTCAAAAAGAAACATCATCAGCTGCAGTTACTGAATCTTCGAGTGAAGAAGATGATAGTAGAGTAAAGGCTTCTCCGCTAGCTAGAAAATTAGCTCAAGATAAAGGCATCAATTTAAATGATGTAAAAGGTAGTGCCGAGGGGGGTAGAATCGTGAAAAAAGATATCGAAGAGTTTAAGCCATCTGAAAAAGTTACGCCATCAAGTGCTGGTTCTATAGATAAATCTGCTGCGCCGCCGACATTGCCACAATACATTGGCGAAGAAAAATATACTGAAAAACCTGTGACTCAAATGCGTAAAGCAATCACAAAAAGTTTATCAGAAAGCTTGTTTACTGCGCCTCATTTTTACTTAACAGTGAGCATAGATATGGACGGTGCAATAGCCGCCCGTACTCAAATTAATACAGTTGCACCAGTTAAAGTATCATTCAATGATATCGTAATTAAATCTGTTGCAATTGCTTTAAAACAACACCCAGCAGTTAACTCTTCTTTCAGAGGTGATAAAATCCGTTTCAACGAGCATACAAATATTGGTGTAGCGATGGCTGTTGAAGATGGTTTATTAGTTCCCGTAGTTCGTTTTGCCGATGGAAAGAGTTTATCTCGAATTTCTGCAGAGGTAAAAGACTTTGCTCAAAAAGCAAAAGCTAAGAAACTTCAACCAAAGGATTGGGAAGGTTCTACTTTCACGGTTTCTAACTTAGGTATGTTTGGAATTGATGAATTTACATCTATCATAAATACTCCTGACGGTGCAATTCTATCCGTTGGTGCTATACAACAAGTTCCAGTAGTGAAAGACGGAGCGGTAGTACCAGGAAACGTAATGAAACTAACCTTAGGCTGTGACCATAGAGTGGTTGACGGAGCAACTGGAGCCGCTTTTTTACAAACATTAAAAGCTTTGTTAGAGCAACCAATAAGATTATTGGCATAAATTATTATCATTTAAGAGCCCTACCTTAACAGGTGGGGCTTTTTGCTTTTGACAATAATCTTACATTAAAGGTAATTAAAGAGAATCAACTAAGAATTATATAGTTATTTTTGCACCATAATTCGGAAACCGTTGGAATGGTTGTTGCAAAGATTCTTGCCGAAGTAACTTATCCACCACAGATAGATTAGATTTTGGAAAAAAACAAAAGTAAGTTCTCCCAAAAATTAAATAATATGTTTCTCGAGATCTATCGGGTTCATATATTTGTGATGAAGTTTTTTAAAGAATTTCTTTTCCCTCCATATGAAGGAAAAGAGGTTTTACGACAGTGCTACCAAGTTGGGTATCGTTCTTTGGCGCTAATTTCATTAACAGGTTTTATTACAGGAATCGTTTTTGCAAAACAATCTAGACCATCATTAGCCGAGTTTGGAGCAACTTCATGGCTACCCTCTTTAGTAGGGATTGCACTTTTGAGAACTTTGGCTCCTTTATTAACAGGATTAATTTCTGCTGGTAAAGTTGGATCAAGTATTGGCGCTGAGTTAGGCTCTATGAAAGTTACCGAGCAAATTGATGCCATGGAGGTATCGGCCACCAATCCTTATAAATTTTTGGTGATAACAAGAGTTTTAGCTACTACTATTACTATTCCCATTCTTACATTTTATACAGCATTAGTGGGCTTATTAGGAGGTTTTCTAAACGTTACATTGGCCGAAAGCACCAGTTTTAGCGCTTACCTACAAACTGCATTAGATTCTATTACGTTTTTAGATATCACCGCGTCCACATTAAAAGCAATTGTTTTTGGTTTTACCATTGGTATGGTGGGTTGTTATCAAGGTTATAATTCTTCAAAAGGAACAGAGGGTGTAGGGAAAGCTGCAAATTCCGCGGTAGTTATTGGGATGTTTTTAATCTTTATTGAAGAAGTTATTGCTACACAAATTACTTTCTTATTTAGAACATGAGTTTAAATCCTCAACATAAAGAACCTATAATTTCTATCAGAGATGTAAAAAAATCTTTTGGGGATTATGATGTGTTGCGAGGTGCAGATTTGGATTTGTACGAAGGAGAAAACTTAGTGGTTTTAGGAAGATCGGGGACTGGGAAATCGGTTTTGATAAAAATCATTTCTGGCTTGTTGCTTCAAGATAGTGGAACTGTAAAAGTTTTGGGTAAAGATGTCACTAATCTATCCCCTAAAGATTTGTTAGAGCTACGTTTAAATGTTGGCTTTTCTTTCCAGAATAGTGCTTTGTATGATAGCATGACCGTGAGAAAAAACTTAGAATTTCCATTAGTTAGGAATAGAAGAAATTTAACAAAAGCCGAAGTTAATAATGCTGTAGAATCTGTTTTAGATGCAGTGGGATTATTACAAACTATTAATCAGATGCCTTCCGAATTATCTGGCGGGCAAAGAAAAAGAATAGGTATTGCTCGCACACTTATTTTAAAGCCTAAAATTATGCTTTATGATGAGCCAACTGCGGGTCTTGACCCAATTACTTGTATAGAAATAAATAATTTAATTAACGAGGTAAAAGAACGTTACCACACCAGCTCCATCATCATTACTCACGATTTAACCTGTGCTAAAGAAACGGGCGACAGAATTGCCATGTTATTAGATGGTCAGTTCCAAAGAGTAGGAAGTTTCAAAGAAGTATTTGACACTGATGACGAACGAGTGAAACCATTTTACGATTATAATTTTACGCAATAAGATATGGCGCAGGCATCTGAAAATAAACGAGCAATTACGGTTGGCGTTTTTTTATTTATTGGATTAGCAATTTTTTTACTTGGTGTTTTCACTTTAGGTAGTCAAAAAAAGGCTTTTGTTAAAAGCTTTTCATTAAATGTTGTTTTTAATGATATTCAAGGATTAAAAGTTGGAAATAATGTTTGGTTTTCTGGAGTTAAAATCGGGACTATAAAAAAAATTCAATTTTATGGATCATCACAAGTGCAAGTTTTTCTAAGTATAGAAGAAGAAGCTCATCGCTACATTCATAAAGACTCTAAAGCAGGCATCAGCTCTGATGGCTTAATAGGAAATAAAATTGTCGTGATTGATGGTGGTTCTCCTAAATTCCCTTTTGTTGAAGACGGTGATAAATTGATGGTAAACACTACACTTTCTACCGATGATATCATGAAGACTTTACAGGTAAACAATAAAAACTTGGTAGATATTACTTCTGATTTCAGAATTCTTGCTCGTAATTTAGTCGATGGAAAAGGGACAGCTGGAGCACTTTTGGCAGATCAGAGAGTTGCAGATAACTTTAAACAAATTGTTGAGAACTTAAGAAATACCACCGCTGCTGCGGATAAAATGGCCAATGATTTAAAAGTATTTACAGAAAAGTTAAATACCGAGGGAGGTTTAGCTGATAGGATTCTGACTGATACTGTTGTATTCGCTCGCTTACAAAATTCTGTCAATGAACTGCAAAAGACAGCTGTTTCTGCCGCTACGCTTACCGAAAACTTAAATAAAGCTTCAGCTAAATTAACCCAAACAGATAATGCCGCTGGTCTATTGTTAAACGATCAACCAACAGCGAATCAGGTAAAATCTATCATGAAAAATTTAGATAGTAGTAGCAAGAAATTAGACGAGAATTTGGAAGCTTTGCAACACAATTTCTTATTAAGAGGTTTCTTCAAAAAGAAAGCAGAACAACAAGAGCAATTAAACAACAAACAGAATTAGGTGGTTTTTCTTTAAGATATTCCTCATGATAAAAAAGTTCTATTGTATTTTGATAAGTGATATAACTAAACTGTGGTTTGCTATAAATAATAGCATATAATTTTCTTATCCTAGAAATCTCTTTCCTTAAGATACGAATCTTCCTTCAGCGTCATCAATTGTTTATCTTTTTTGGACTTGTCTGTGTATCCCAAAAGGTGTAGCGTTCCATGAATGATTACTCGGTGAATCTCATCTATAAAAGTGGCTTTATAAGTCTTTGCATTTTCTTTAACACGATCTATGCTGATATATATATCTCCAGAGATTTCCATATTTACTTCGCTATGATCGAATGTAATAATATCTGTATAGGTATCGTGATTTAGGTATTCCTGATTTATTTTTAATAGGAATTTATCTGAACAAAAGATGAAATTAAGTTCTTTGAGTTGATAATTTTCAGATTCAATGGTTTTATTAATCCATACTCTTAAACCTGTTAAAGTTTTAGGTCTAAAATTAGTTTCTTCTGAGAAAAAGTGAATAGCAGGTTTTGGCATTTATAATTTAAAGTGAAGCTCTACTTCACTACCTAAGGTGTTGAAAATACATTGATCTGCCAATTTTTTCATAATAAATACGCCTCTGCCAGTAAGTTTTTCAAGGTTTTCAGGATCAGTTGGATCTGGAATTTTTGTGAAATCAAAGCCAGTACCCTCATCAGAAATAGTAAAAACTAATCGTTTATTGTTGATAACCTCTAGGTTAATATACACCTTTTTATTGGGGTCTTGTTTATTCCCATGATAAATGGCGTTAGTGATAGCTTCGTTTAAACAAGTCATTAAATTTGCATAAACATCGTCCCCAATGTGCAAGTTTACGACCATTTCATCGACGAAATTCTCTAATACAGCAACACTTTCGCTGTTTGAAGGCAATTGAAGTGAATATAATCCATTCTCCATAGTCTCAGTAAAATTACTCATTTTAACTCTCCCGAATTTATTTTTTTAAAATAATCACTAATTTTCTCTTTATAAAAATAATTTAAAGTGGGTGGGACAGTTTTTAATTGTTCCACTTCTTTAATTTTAAGCTTCTGATATTCCTGTAAAATTAAATTATAATCTGGTGCAAAGTCTTTTGCGGCCTTACTTTCTCTCTGGTTATCCTGATCACGTTCTCTTTCGGCATTTTCTGCTTCTAAAAGGCGAGTTTGGATTTCTTTTTGTCTTATCATAGATTCCCTAGTGATGCGTTTGTTTACGAGATCGGTTTCGGTTTGTTCCATTTCTTTCATCATTTTTTCCATATCTCCCAGTTTACCTTGCCCGTCTTTATTCAATTTATTGTTGATTTCTTGTAAAGCTTGCCTAATCATTTGTTGTTGTTGCGCCATTTTAGCCATTTGCTCACTCATTTGAGGAGAGCCTTTTTGACCTGGTTTAAGCCCTTGCTGCTCCATTTGTTCTTTCGCTTTTTGCATATTTTTATTGAGCTGTTTTTGCATTTCTGAAAGTTGTGATAAGCCAGGCTGAGATTTTCCCTTGCCTCCAGATTTTGCATTTTTCATGGCATTTTGCATCTGTTGCAGTGCCTCACTCAACATTAAAGCCAAATTATTGATGGAAGTTAACGCGTATTGTTGATTTCGGGCGGCTTCGGCTATCTTTCGATCTGATAGGTAATCTAAACCCTCGGTAATTTGTTGATTGATATTTTGAATTTCTTTGTTAACAGTTGATTCTATTTGTGGTACTTTTTTACTTAGACTAAATAAGCTGTCCTCAACCATTTTTAAATTGTCTTTTATTTCACGCTGTTTTTGCCCAAGAGTAATAAATGAGGGATCATTAATATCCGTGTTTTTGATATCCACCATTACTTTTTCTTGATCAAAGGACGATTTTAAAAGGTTCTGAAGAATCTGACGAAGTTCCTGCATGTTTACTTTACTTTCCATAGATTGGCCACTTTGCATCATTTGTTGCATTTTTTGAGCCATTTGCTTCATTTTAAAAGTAGCATTTTTTTGTGACTGGGATGCTTTTTGCGATTTATTTTGCTCTAAATCTTGCTCGGCATCATCCATATCTTGTTGAATTTCTTTTTGGTCTTCTTCGGGGTTTCGAAAATCCTCGGGCTGATCAAGTGCTTGATTTTTTTCGTCTATTTCTTTTAAATCTTTTTTTATTTCTAAGAATTCTTTTTCTAACGCTTGTTGTTTTTGATTGATATCTTTTGAGTCACTTTTTTTATCGGCACTTTCTTTACTTAAGTCATCTTGCTTTTTAGCTAAATCCTCTAATTTGTCAATGGCATCATTCAACTTCTGCTCAACTTCAAGCTTTTTATAAAGCTCTAAAATTCTGTCCAGCTCTTTTTGTAATGATTTATTATCTGTTTGCATTTGTTGAAGCTGATCTTGAGTTAATTCCTTCTGATTTTGCTCCATTAATTTTTGAAGATTCTCTAATAGCTTTTTCGTTTTTTCATCCAACACATTGTTGAACAAATCCTGAATTTGCTTTTGTTTCTCTAGCAATTCCTTTTCATCAGGCTGCAATTCTTTACGCTCAAATAGGTTTTGTTTGCTATCCTTTTGAATGTCTTTAATTAAATCTTGTAATTTCTTTTGTTGATCTAGTAATTGATCTATTTGTTTCTTTTGCTCATAGCCCAAACTCTTTTCATCCATTAAGTTTTGATTGAGCTTTTTAGCTTGTTGCTGAATTTTTTCCGCTTGTTTTATAGCCGATTGCATTTTTTGTTTAATGCTGTTTGAGGTCTCCTCGATATTTTTTAAGGCTTCTTCCTTTGATGCCAATTGATAAATCTGAGTGGCAGAACGAGTATGTTTAGGCCCTGTAACGCCGTCATTATCTGCCACATCAAAGTAATAAGAAATTTCTTCCCCAGGTTGAACACCAACATTTTTTAGCTCCCATAAATAGAAGAAATTACTCTGTGATTTTCCTTTGTCGAAGTTTACAGGAACAGAAAAACTTTTACCTTTTCGTTGATCGTTATCAGATTTTAAAATCTGATAATGAAAGTTTAGTGCGCTTAAACCATAATCATCATCAGCCTTTCCAATAAAATAAATTACCCTTGCATTTGCAGAATCGGCTTTTGTATTTACCTCAATTTTAGGGTATTCATCCGCAATCACATTTAAACGATAGGATATAGAATCTTCACCACTTAAATCATCATTTTTTAAAAACATCGAGTAAACAGTGTTTTTTAAAACCTTTGCGGTAAAACTAAATTTGTCTTTTTCGACAAAATTTAAAGGCGTGATTCGATCATTCAATTTAAAATCAAACGCCGATACATATTCTGTATTGAAGACCCATTTCATCACCGTTCCTGTTGGAACCGTTAAATCTCCTGGGTTTTCGAAACTTTGCGAAGGTTTATTTAAATAGTTTGGATAAATTAATTGGATTTTATAGCCCAACAAAGTGGGTTTGTTTTTTACCAATATTTGATATTCATCCGATGAGTACTCGCCAGCGTAAAGCTTAAATTTTTTACTTTTTTGAAGGTTTTTAAAAGAATAACTAAAGTTGATGATGTCTTTTTTATCCAATTTAAAGGAATTTAATCCCTCCTCAATGTAAATGTCTTGAGGAATTTGATCTCCAGTCATTTTAACTTTTAAAGTGAAATCATCACCTTGTACGGCTTCCATTTGTTGATTTAAAACTTCGAAGTTAAAGGGTGCCTTTTTCTTGTAAAATGTGTTATGGTTGATAAAACGATTTGTTCCATCAGTCAAAATAGATGGAGCCGCAAATGCTAAAACAATTACAGTAGCCAACGGGATCACTGCATAACGTAAATATTTCTTATTCTCACTAATTTTTACTGCCGCAACAAATGGTATAGGTCTAAAAGCTTTAATACGTTGAGCTATACTTGCTTCAATCAGGTTTTTCTGTTCTGGATTTTCAAACCCTTGTTTCTGAAGTTGTAAGGTGTTTAACAATTTATCATTTATCTCAGGGAAATGATGTCCGATAATTTCTGAAGCTTTCTCATGAGTTATTACTTGACCCAATCTTAAATAATTAATCAAATGTCTTAAAATAAAAAACCAGGCGAGAATAGCTTGAGTACCAATGAATGTATAAAATAAAATAGTCTTAATGGTTGGACTGAAATAGCCAAAATATTCTGATACGATGGCGAAAAGATAACTCAACAAAAAAAGACCAGAAAGCCATATAACACCCCTTACTACTTTATTCAGATAATACTTTCTGATAAAGTCGTCTATTTTTCTGATAAGTTCTAGGTAGCTTTCGTTCATCTTTAAAACATAAACTTAATTAAACAGATTGATATTGTTGGCTTTGATATAAATTTTCAATTAAATCTTAATGAAGTAAGATCAGAAAATAAACTAATAAAATTCATTGATAATCAGTTGATTGATTTACTCTTTGTTGTTAACAAATATTTAATATTAACTAAGCATTATCCTAATAATGCGACGATACTTTTGCACCATAAATACAAATATGTTGCTCATAAAGTTATTTAGGTTAAAAAATAAAAAGACAATCCATTTTTTCCTATGGATCTTACTGTTTTCGTTTGGCCTTCAAACTTCACAAGACATATTAACTCGCTTGGGCGCTGTTGAAAATATCAACAACAATCTCACAACGCTTAATAAAAGCACAAAAGCTTTCAATCAAGTGAATATAATAGACGATGATCAAGATGTAAGTGATCATCATCATTTAGATATTCCACAGCTTTTTTATCATCCCTTATTTGATTATCACTTTTTAAGTTTTAATGACATTTTAGATCAAAGAACTAACCAGTTTTATGATGATCAAACTTTAGCAGCTTCTACAAGACTTTTCTTGTTTAATAGGACGCTAATCATATAGAGCCCTTTTTCTTCACCCAGATTTTTCTATCCCAATAAAATCGGATAGAATCCCTAATTATTTAAAATAATTCACACTTTTATTAGTAATTTTTATGAAATCAATTTACCGATTTTCAAAATTTGTGCTGTTCTTGTTGGTTTGCTGGCTTTTGAACTTAAGCAATAGTTTTGCTCAGCAAATGAAAATGGTTACTGGAACCGTTTTAGATTCCAAAGACCGTTCATCTATTATAGGCGCCAGTATTAAAGTAAAGGGCACTAATTTAGGAACAACGACAGATGTTGACGGAAACTTTAAATTAGAAGCCCCAGAGAATGCAATTTTAACAATTAGTTATATTGGTTATGCGTCTATTGATATTCCAGGATCTAAACTAATAAGTCCTATTTTGCTTGTTCAGGATGGTAAAATTTTATCTGAAGTAGTAGTTACCGCATTAGGTATTTCTAAAGAAAGTAAGTCTTTGGGATATGCGGTACAAACCTTAAAAGCTAAAGAAATTACCAATATCCCTACTCCAAACTTTGTAAACAATTTACAGGGTAAGCTGGCAGGGGTACAAATTACCAATGGTTCGGCTGGTGTAGGTTCAACATCAAGAATTGTAATTAGAGGAGAAAATTCCTTTTCGGGAACTAATCAACCTTTATTTGTGGTAGATGGTGTGCCAATCAGCAATGATACGTATTTCAATGATGCAATCAACAATTCGTCAGGGCAAGGAACTTGGGCAGAGGTAGATTGGGGCAATGGAGCAGCAGACTTAAATCCGAATGATGTTGAGAGCACTACCGTGTTAAAAGGTCCAGCTGCAGCGGCATTATATGGATCAAGAGCTGCCAATGGAGCAATCGTTATTACTACCAAAAAAGGAAAGAAAGAAGCGGATTTAATAGGAGTTAGTTTTAACTCACAAACTACTGTAGAAAGCGTACTTAGATTTCCTGCTTTGCAAAATCAATATGGCGCAGGAAATGGAGTTGTAGATTATCAATATATTAACGGAGGAGCTTCTACAGAAAATAACATTCCAAATTTTGGAAGAGCGTTTGATCCAAATTTAAAGGTAGTGCAGTTTGATAGTCCTGTAGGACCATATATGGCAGCAGATTTAGCAGCTGTAAAAACACTTCCACCGGGAACTTCCCCAACTCCAACTCCTTGGATTGGTCACTCAGACAATATTAAAAAGTTTTTTGGGACAGGGCTTACCACTCAAAATAATGTTGCGTTAAATTTAGGAAACGCTGATAATAGCTACAGAATATCTTTCGGAAATCTTTACAATAAAGGAGAAGTAGGAAATATGGATCTTTTTAGAAACTCCATTTCATTAAGAGCTCAAAATAAATTTACCGATAAGCTAACCTCTAATGTTTATGTAGACTTTGTTAATAGCAGCAGCGATAATAGACCTAACATTGGATATGGATCTGAGAATGTGATGTATACCTTTTTTGGAGTTTATGGAATGCCACTAAATGTCAATATAGAATCTTTAAAGAAATTATGGGCAGCAGGGCAAACCGACCAAACACAATTCCGCTATTGGAACAATCATGATAACCCGTATTTAACGGTAAATCAAAATACCAATAGCTTTAAAAAGAATAGAATTATTGGAAACGCTCAATTGAAATATCAATTCACGCCAACTTTGAGTGCTTTTGTAAGAACAGGGATAGACGAATATACCGATAACAGAGAAGGACACCGAGTTTTTGGTACCGTAAGATTTCCAAACGGAGGTTTTAGATCAGACAACGTTAACTTTATAGAAAGTAACACTGATTTCTTGTTCAACTACATCCCTAAAGGAATAAAGAACTTCAACTTTAACATTTCTGCTGGCGGAAATAGATTCAAGCAGAGTGTGAATTATATCAGAAATATTTCCAACTCCTTAATAACTCCTGATTTATATAACTTCAGTAATTCATTAAGTTATTTGCCTCCGGAATTAGTAAAACAAGAAAGAGCAACTTACAGTCTTTACGGTTTTACCGATATTGATTATAAAGGACGAGTTTACCTAAACTTTACAGGAAGAAATGATTGGTCTAGTACCTTACCTGTTCATAAGAATTCTTACTTCTATCCTTCAGCATCTTTAAGTGTTATTCTTTCTGAGGT
This sequence comes from Bacteroidota bacterium, assembly GCA_018828585.1. Taxonomy (GTDB): domain Bacteria; phylum Bacteroidota; class Bacteroidia; order Sphingobacteriales; family Sphingobacteriaceae; genus Pseudopedobacter. The sequence continues at coordinate 13,777 of JAHJVW010000055.1, read as the reverse complement.
GTTTAATTTACCGAAAGCAATATCTTTCTTAAAGGTTAGAGGTTCTGCAGCTTTGGTAGGTCACGATGCAAATCCATATGCAATTAATAATACCTATACCACAAATACACCATTTAATAATTCGCCACTTACCACTATTACCGGCACATTGGCGAATGGTAATTTAAAACCTTCTTCTACTAACTCTGTAGAAGGCGGCTTAGAGATTAGGTTCTTAAATGATAGAATAGGATTAGATGCAACTTATTACAACTCTCATACTAAAGATGAGATTGTTCAGGTTCCTGTGCCAATATCTTCAGGATATACAGCAGCTTATGTAAACGGAGGAAAAATTAAGGATCAAGGTTTCGAATTGGTATTAACTGCTACTCCAATTAGATCTAAAAAAGGTTTAAACTGGAATACTACATTTAATTTTAGTCATGATATTTCGACTGTAGAAGGCTTACCAGAAGGATTAAATAGCTATAAATATGCAGATGTAACACAGTATGATCGTTACTTCAGATCAATTCAATACAATGCCATTGTTGGCGAAAGATATGGTAACCTTTATGGCAGATACTTTAAAAGAGACCCCAACGGACAAATTATTTATAAAAACGGGTTACCGGTTACCTCGGCTGAAACTGATAGAAAGTTATTAGGAAATTATAATCCAGATTTTATGTTGGGATGGTTTAACACATTGAGCTATAAAAACTTCAATTTTGACATGACCTGGGACTGGAGACAAGGTGGTAAATACTATTCTTATACCGAGCTGGGCGTTTTACAAGGAGGAATGTCACCATTAACCTTACCGGGCAGAGCGGAAGGAACCATTGTGGGAAAGGGAGTAATGGATGATGGTAGCGGAAAATACGTCCCAAATACAGTGGGAGTAGCAACTTACAAATACTATACACAAGGTATTTACAACCCAAACAATAACGAAGCTTTTATGTACAACGCTACTTATCTAAAATTAAGAGAGTTAAAAGTGGGTTATACCTTTAAACAAGTGTTTGGAAAAACTTCTAAAGCAAATTTAAATGCTTCTTTAGTAGGTAGAAACTTATTCTTAATTACTCAAAATAAAGATGTAGACCCAGAAAGTTTGAGTTTAAGAGGAAATAAAATTTTACCTGGTATAGATTTCTTGAGCTATCCTAGCACAAGAAGTTTTGGTTTAAACTTAAACTTCACTTTTTAAAATCAAGAGAAACATGAAAAAGTATATCAATAAACATAGCTTAACGTTTGCGGTCCTTTTAGGTATTTCATTAAGTTCTTGTAAAAAAGAATTTACAAAGCTAAATACCAATCCAAACTCTTTAGAAATCCCCAATGATCCAACGTTGGTTTCAAACATCGAAGTCAATATGTTTTATGCCAGTGCAAGTGGTGCTTGGACCCTAGGCAATGGGATGGCACAATATTCGACCTTCAGTCAGGATTATTATAATCATCAAGCAAGATACGCCCCTTTTACCAACCAATCTTATTGGGACCAAATGTATAGCAACGCTCGTGATGCGAATCAATTGATTACCGATGCAAAAGTTAGTGGAAATAAGTCGATGCAGGCTGTGGGTTTAATTTTAAGGGCTTATTCTTTTGCCCAGCTCACAGATTTATGGGGAGATATTCCTTTTAAGCAAGCCTTAAATGGTGCTAATGGTAATTTTGCGCCAGCTTATGATGGTCAGCAAACTGTTTATACCGATCCTGAATTGGGAGTTTTACCTAATCTTAAAACAGCAGATGATTTATTAAAGACAAGCACTCAGGCTATTTCAGGAGATTTAATTTATGGGGGCAGTGTAGCCAAATGGAGAAAATTTTGTGACGGATTAAGATTAAGGTACTTGCTAAGAGTAAATGGAAAACTTAGCTCAGCAGCAGCAGAAATGCAACAAATTGTAGCTGATGGAGCCAATACCTTATTCTCGTCTCCTTCAGAAAGTGCAGAATTAACTTTGCCTACAACTGTACCTTATGCGTTCCCAAGTCTTACAGAAAGGTCAGGAGATTATAGCGTTAAATATCTAAATAGCCTTTTGTATACTATGTTTAAAAATACAGGTGATCAACAACGATTAAGTTTGTTGTTTGCTAAAAACCCAAACAGTCAAAATGCAACAGGTTTCAGTTTTGATAATTACGGTGGTATGCCGATAGTAGCGAACGCGAGCTCCAATCAGGTCGGAAATTCCTCTAATTTTAATTCTGCACAATTTATCAGCAATGCGTCACCAGCAGTTTTAAGAGCTAGAGTAATGACTTATCAAGAAGAGCAATTTATACTGGCTGAAGCCAGTTTAAAAGGTTTAATTTCTACTGGAACACCTATTCAATATTATAACAATGGTATTAAAGGTGCTTTCGCAGATTATGGTTTAGATGGAACCAGTTACATCACAAATCCTGGCGTTGTTTACGACCCAGCCATAGCGTTAAGTCAAATTATTACGCAAAAGTGGATTGGTAATTTTAACGTAGCTTTTGAAGGGTGGGTAGAATATCGTAGAACAGGTTTTCCTGTGTTTGATACTAACTCAGGAAATTTAAATAATGGTAAAATTTCTTCTCGTTTTGTTTATCCAACAGATGAGCAATCAATCAACATGAAAAACTATGCTGCGGAGATCGCAATTCAGGGTGGTACTGATGACGCGAACTATAAAGCATGGTGGGAAAAATAAAATTAAGGCTATTAAAGGTGCTTGTTTAGTTAAGGGGGTCGGCGTTGTAGTCGGTCTCCTTTTTTCATAAAAAAAGAGCCGTCATTTAGACAGCTCTTTTTTTTTTAACCAAACCTAAACAATCTTGTATGAAACATCATTACGTATTTCTTACCCTGTAAAAGTAATAGTGTTGTATTATTCGAATGTTAAGAAAGTATGAAATAATCAGATTCTTAATTGGTTTTAAACACACTCCCAAACGGTATCTAAAAACCAATTCTTACTATCCATAAATTTTTTAATCGGCTTAAAGCCCGATGAAAGCGCAATTTTATCGGTTTCTTCTAAACTATATTTCTGAGATATTTCCATAAATATGAATTCGTTTTCTTTGAAATGGAAAAAATCAGCCTCTCCAATTCTCACTGTTTGTTCTTTTAAACTAATGAGGTAGCTTTTGCAAGCGCCCGATTCTGGGTCGTACATCGGGTAATGTTCAAATTGACTCAAATCAAAATCGGCGTCTAATTCTCGGTTGATTCTTTTTAATAAATTCAGATTGAAATCTCGGGTATATCCCTCAGCATCATTATAAGCAGCTCTAATAGTTTTAGGATTTTTTTTCAAATCAAAGCCCACCAAAACCAAATCACCCTTTTGTAAGTGACTCCTCCAATCTTTACAAAACTGTTCTGCTTCCTTAATTGGAATATTACCGATATTTGATCCTAAAAAAAGTACTACTTTTCTTTTAGAAGAAATTTTCGCTGCCTTTTCTAACATGTGAAAATATTCACCATTTAAACCCATTATTTTTAAACCTGGAACTCTTTTAGGCATTTCTTCTTCTAAATGAGCAATCATACTTTTAGAAATATCTATTGGACAGTACGTAAAATTAACGTTGTCATTTACCAACTGTTGCAATAAAAAAATTGATTTAGTAGCATCTCCAGCACCCATTTCAATCAGGTCGAAATCATTAAAACCATTTTTTAAGGTGGTTGCTAGCGCTTCGGTTTGCTGACTAAATATTTCCATCTCACATTTTGTAGGATAATATTCCACACTGGCCATAATTTGCTGGAAAAGCTTATCTCCAGCTTCATCGTAAAAATATTTCGAGCTCAGATGTTTTGGTGAATCTTTTAATCCAGCTAAAACTTCCTCTAAAAATTTGTTCATAAGGTTTGATTATTTTGCAAGACGAATACCATTATAATGCCAACGCAATTGTGGATGAAAAAAATTACGATAAGTAATTCGTTGATGCTTGGGTGAAGTGGCAATAGATGCACCACGGAGAACTTTTTGATTTACCATAAACTTCCCATTGTACTCTCCTAAAGCTCCAGGCGCTTTTGAAAAACCAGGATAAGGGAGATAAGCACTTTCTGTCCACTCCCATAATTTACCCCAATTGAATTTTTGAGCGGCAATTTCCCATTCAAATTCGGTAGGTAAACGCATCCCTTTCCAAGCTGCAAAAGCAGCTGCTTCGTAATAGCTAATATGAATAACCGGTTCGGCTAAATCAATCGGCTTTAAGCCGGATAAAGAATATCGAAACCATTCCCCATCAATGTAATGCCAATACATTGGAGATGCGATGCCTTCAGTTTTTACCCAATCCCAAGCTTCCGCATGCCAATACTTAAAATCTTGATAGGCACCATCGTTCATAAACGCTAAAAATTCTTTATTGCTCACTAATGCAGTTGAAATTTCGAAATTATTCAAATAAACTTTGTGAACATCTAACTCATTATCAAAGCAAAAATCATCTTTCTGATGACCAATTTCATATAAACCAGCAGTTACTTTTAACCAAGCTTGGTTTTCTGAAGTTAAGTTTTTCTCGATGTTTTCAACAGCATAAGCTGGAAAAAGAGGGTTATGACCTAAAATATATTTGATATCATACCATAACAATTCTTGGTGTTGTTGTTCATGATTTAATCCTAAAACCAATATTTCCTTTACTTCTGCAGTAGGCTCTTCGCATAGGAAATTTTCCATTGCTTCATCCACATAAGCCCGATATTTATACACATCAGCAACAGTTGGACGACTTAAATTTCCTCTATCCGTACGAATCACTCTAGCTCCAACGCTTTCATAATAACTATTGAAAACATAATTATAATTGGGGTCAAATACTTGATAAGCAGTTAAGAAAGGTTTCAAAATCATGGTTTCAAAAAACCAAGTCGTATGTCCTAAATGCCATTTTGGTGGACTAACATCTGCAACGGGTTGAACCACATAATCTTCTGTTTGCAGGGGTTCACATATTTTTTCGGAATGATTTCGTATAGTTTTATATCGAGTAATGAGTGTCATTTGTTATTTTCAAGATGCTTTTTTAAATCAGTTATACTATTGATAACCAAATTTTGTGCCTGCTGTTTGCGCATCATTAAAGCATAGGTGTTATTAAAACCAATAGGCTGTAACCATTTGATGTGATAATTTTTATTAAACTCCTTTTGTACGTAGCTATAAACCTGTTCTTTATCGCCCATTATCTTGGCAAATAGTTGTCGCTTTTGAGGAAGAATCACCAATAAACCCGTTCCTGTATATTCTGGATAAAAATCGATTTGATGATTGGTTAAAGCATCAAAGCAGATTTTTGTTCCGCCTAAGCCTGTTTTGGTTTCTACTTGTAAATCAGAATTTCCCAAAATCAGTATTTTATACATTTGCGCTAGAATGTATTGCTCTCCAAATATTTTCGAGCCAATTCTAATGGTTGCGCCATTTCCATAACGAGGATTTTTATATAAACCTTTCTCGTTCAAAAAATCTTTAGCTACTTCCTCAGGCGTTTGGTGTAAATAATCAACTTTATAGTTTAAATCTGTCATGGTGCTGTCGTTAATAAAACCCGAAAGCTGATTTAAAATCCCCTCTAGTTCGGGATGGTTTTTGAGCGCATCTTCATTGACAATTGGCGCACAATAATAAGGTGGAAATATGTGCTTGTCATCTTCTAAAGTTATCAAATCAAAAGCTTTCAAACGACCATCTGTACTGTAACCACTAATCACATCTAGTTTTTTCTCATATGCTGCCCGATACATGACCGCATCGCTAATCACCACTGTTCTAATTTTCAATCCATAAACTTTTCTTAGCCCTAAATCTCCATCTTGCCTACCCATAAACTCAGGAGTGAAACCAGCCAGCATTTTTCCTTCAATTGCTGTTGGAAGAAAATAAAAGGAAGATAGTACAACCAACAAAAAAGGTAGAATTAAAAAGTAAGTTTTAATATTTCTGAAATTCACTTTTTGTAATCGGGATAATAAAAAATCAAAAATAATAGCAAGCAAAGCAGCTGGAATTGCACCCGCTAAAATCATGTTTGTATTATTAAGGGCAATTCCTCCAAAAATAAATTCGCCTAAACCGCCTGCTGCAATATATGCTGCTAAAGTTGCCACACCTACATTAATAACAGTTGCGGTTCTAATTCCAGCCATTATTACAGGAAAAGCCAAAGGCAACTCTACTTTTGTTAGGACCTGAGAATTACTCATGCCCATTGCTTTTGCAGCTTCTAAAACTTGTGCGTCTATATTGGTAATGCCGGTATAAGTGTTTCGGATAATGGGAAGTAGTGCATAAAGAAAAAGTGCAACGATTGCTGGCTTTACGCCGATGCCTAAAATAGGAATCATGACACCTAAAAGTGCAATGCTTGGAATGGTTTGCAAAATCCCAGCAACTCCTAAAATTGGTCCAGCTAGTTTTATTTTTCTGCTGATGAAAATTCCAAGTGGAAGCGCAACTAAAATTGCGATGAGCAAGGAAATAAATGTTAAACCAATATGCTGCAAAGTTTGATTTAGCAACTTATCAGACTCCTGACTGATAAACTGGAAAAAGCTATTAATTTGTTCCATCATTCAGTGTTTTATATTTTTCCAAAGCCCACATTAATGAGGTTGAAGTCACCGTTTTTTCTTCTTTTTTTAATTTGAGTAGGATATGTTTTTGATTCGCTAATTTTTCAAAAACCGACCATAAATGATGTTCGTTTGCATCTAAAACTTCTTGAACTGGCGGCTTTCCTATACTTTCAATTTGTGGCCAAATTTCTAACAGACTTAGAGTTTTTAAGGAGAGTTGTAATTGCTGATCTTTTAAAAAGTTTTTGACTTTTTCTGATTTTGGTTTCTCTAACAGTTCCTTCGGCGTTCCGATTTGTAGAATCTCGCCTTCATCCATCAAGCAAATTTGATCCCCTAATTCAAATGCTTCTTGAACATCATGAGTGACCATCACGATGGTTTTGTTTTGTAGCTCATCGAGAGTAAGAAATTCGCTTTTGATTTTATTTCGAGTAATAGGATCTAAAGCACCGAAAGGCTCGTCCATTAATAAAATCGGCGGATTAGCAGCCAAAGCCCGGGCTAAGCCCACGCGTTGTTGTTGCCCACCGCTTAACTGATAAGGAAATTTATTTTTTATGTCCGTTGGAAGGTGTAATTTTTCAATTAATTCGTCTGTTCTTTTCCTAATTTTCTCTTTTTCCCATTTTAATAATTGAGGAACAATCGCCATGTTTTGAGCAATGGTGTAATGTGGAAATAAGCCATGATTTTGCAATACATAACCTATACCTAATCGTAATTCTTCGGGATTAACCAGTTTATTATCTTTTCCGTTAACAAAAACGGAGCCTTCATCTGGAGTGATGAGGTGATTCAGCATTTTTAGGGTGGTAGTTTTCCCACAGCCACTCGTTCCCAAAAGAATGAGTGTTTCTCCTTCAGCAACATTAAAGCTAAGCTGCTTTACCGCTATAGTTTTATCAAACGTTTTACTGATTTTTTTAACCGATATCATGAAGGGGGATGATTCTTTAAATTTAAATATAATTAAACACCTTTTTAAAAAAAATGATTTATTCTCTTTATTCGAAGCCCCACAATACTTTAACTTACATAAGTTTCTAATTTATTATTACGACTTATAACTAAACTCCACTAAATTTTCCAATTTAAAATCAATGTGCTATTTTCGCAGTAAATAAAAATCATGGCAGAAATTACCATTCCTCAAGAAAACTGGGACAGATTAAAAATCAAGCTTAGACGAAAATATATTCACCTAAGCGAAGAAGATTTAGCTTTTGAAGCAGGGCAGGAAGAAAAACTGATTAGTCACCTTCAAGAACGTCTAAAAAGGAAACGTGAGTATGTGGTATTTACGCTTAAAAAAGGCTTGTTAAACATCGATAACAACCGTTTATAAGTTTCAATTATACAAAAAGACCAAATATTGGTCTTTTTTACTTTATTGCCTTTCTAACTTTCCTAACATCAAATTCAATTTTGTACATTTATTATCTAATGTCACCCAATGGATTTTTTTAAAAAGAATAAAAAACTCAGCATTTGCGTTCTTTTAACTGCTTTTGCTACGCTTACCTTCTCATTTAAAGATGATCTTTTCCTCATCTCTAAAAACTTAGACATCTTCGCTTCTGTTTATCGCGAACTAAATATCAATTACGTTGACGAGGTGAATACCACCAAAGTGATGCGTACCGGTATTGATGCCATGTTGGAACATTTAGATCCTTATACCGAGTTTGTTCCCGAATCGGAGATTGAAGATTACAAAATGAAATATGTCAGCACCCAATATGGTGGTATTGGCGCTGGGGTAATCCATCGTGAGGGTAGGGTATTCATTTCAGATCCTTTTGAAGGCTATCCAGCACAGAAAGCTGATATTAGAGCTGGTGACGAAATTATTTCAATTGATGGCAATCAAATAAAAGATAAAACTAATGAGTTGGTAAGCCAGCTGATGAAAGGACCAAGAGAAACTCCCATTATTTTAGTAATTGAAAGAAACGGACAGAAATTAGAAAAAACCTTAAAAAGAGCAGAAATTAGTCAACCAAATGTGAGTTATCATGGAATGGTTGCCGGAAATATAGGATACATCAAATTGGATAAATTCCTAGAAAATTCTGCTCAAGAAGTGAAAGATGCATTAGTTGATATTGAGAAAAATCATCCTTCAGGACTGATTCTTGACCTTCGCTATAACGGAGGAGGTATCTTACAAGAAGCGGTAAAAATCGTTAATCTTTTTGTGGATAGAAATGTAGATGTGGTGATACAAAAAGGTAAAAATCCTGAAAAGACCATTGCTTATAAGACTTTCATGAGCCCACTGGAACCTGAAATACCTTTAGTTGTTTTGGTAAACAGTCGTTCTGCATCAGCATCAGAAATCGTTGCAGGTTCGCTGCAAGATTTAGATAGAGCAGTAATTATTGGTCAGCGTAGCTTTGGAAAAGGTTTGGTACAACAAACTTTCAATTTGCCTTATAACAGTTTGGTAAAAATTACAGTTGCCAAATATTATACGCCTTCCGGCAGATGTGTACAGGCTTTAGATTATACCCACCGCAACGAAGATGGCTCGGTAGACCGTGTAGCCGATTCGTTGATGACCGTTTACCAAACAAAGGCTGGGAGATCAGTTTATGATGGCGGCGGTATTTTTCCTGATTTCTATGTAGATCCTTATAAATACCATCAGATTACCCAGGTATTGGTAAACAAGTATTATATATTTGATTACGGCACCATTTATGCCCGAAATCATCCGACTATTGCAGCCGCAAAAGATTTTAAATTAAGCGATGGCGATTATCAAGATTTTGTGAATTACTTAAATAATAAGAATTATAATTATCAAACTGCTACCGAGAAGACCTTAATAGCTTTAAAAACGGATGCAGAAAAAGATAAAAAATATGAGGAAATTAAAGGAGAGTTTGAAAATTTAAAAGCTAAACTTTCTACCAATAAAAAGAACGATTTAACCCAATATAAACCAGAGATTAAACGTCTTTTAGAAAATGAAATCGTTCACCGTTATTATTTTGAAAAAGGAAGAACTGAGCAAGGTTTCCAACATGATAAAGAACTGGAAAAAGCACAAGAAATTTTAAGTAATAAAACTTTGGTAGCTGCTGTTTTAAAAGGTGAAGGCACTTACAAAATCATCGGTAAACCCGGGCAAATGAGTGCTCAGATAGAATAAACAAAAACGGCTAGAAAATTTTCTAGCCGTTTTTGTTTTATAGGTAATTGTGTTTTATTCTTTCTTTTTGGTGGTAATTTCTATTACGCCGTCTTTACCCTTATCGCTGTATTTCTTAGTGGCAGCTTCTCCTTTTAAAACAATCATAGTTTTGATATCAACAGCTTTTAAATCAGTATTTAATTTATTTTTATCCCCTTTATATACTTTACCATCGATTATAAAAAGCGCTTTGTTATCAGACGATATCTCTATGGGAGCTGGCGGTGGTGGTGGCACCTGGTTGTTTAAAAACTCAGGCTTTGGAAATGGTGGTGGAGGTGGCGTAGATGGATTCATCTGAAAAAATATGGGTATCGTATAGCTTACTCTTACCACTTTTCCATTTTGCTTTCCTGGATTCCATTTTGGTGAAATGGCCAATACCCTAACCGCCTCTTCATCACAACCACTGCCAATTCCTCTCACTACCTTAATATCGCTTAAACTACCATCCTTCTCTACAGTAAAATGTAAGAATACCCGTCCTTGAATATTATTTTCTCTTGCTTTTGCAGGATATTTTAAGTTCTCAGATAAGAATTTTTGAAACTCTTTTAGGCCTCCAGGATAAGTTGGAAGCTGTTCTACGTTAGTAAAAACTTGATTATCTAAAGGCTGTTCACCACTTCCATCAACTTTTACCTCATCTATCATCAGATTTGTTGGACTGAAGGCAGTAATAACAATTTCACCAATATAATTTTTTATTACGCCTAAGGTTGTAGTTTCATCAGTAATTGGTTTTTTACTATCCGCTAATTTGAAAGTGAAGAAAAAAGTATAATTAGCCTCTCCTACGGCTATTTTTTCTGTATATGTTCTAATACTTCTAATTGCTTCTTTACTAAAATCATTATCTATTTGATTTAAAGCTTTTGGATTTTCAATAGTTCCGTTTTTATTTACTTTAAACTCAATTGCAATTTTTGTCATTATTTCATTTTGCTTTGCTTCGGCTGGGTACCTGATAGTTTTAGCCAGATACATTTTTAAGGCATCGAATTCACCTGCTACAAGGGAAGTAGAAGCTGATGGCTTTTCTAGAGCTTTATCTTTTTTAACCTCATCAACTACCAAATTCTTTACAGTTTGAGGTGTTAAAATTTCGGCAATAGCATCTGTTGGCTTTATTTTATTCCCTATCTCTTTAATAGTTTTGTTTTTACTGATGGTAGCCGATGATAAAATCATCGCCAACAAAAATAAGGGTGCTGATAAGCCATATTTTAAAATAGCTGCTTTTCTGGATTTAGGTTTCTGTATCATTTGTATCCTCCTTTTTAATAAAGATTGATTAAAAAAATTATTAGTTAATTGATTGGGATTGATGCCAAAGCTTTTACTAAAAAGCAATAAGGCATATTCCTTTTTATTTTCTGCTTTTGTTAATGCTTGTTCATCTGCAATAAACTCGTGTATTTGACGGATTGATTTTTTGTATAGATAAACGACTGGATTAAACCAATTGATGATGCTCAGAATCTCAAAAAATAACACATCTGCCGAGTGAAGTTGTTGGGCATGAGTTTGTTCATGCTTTTCAATTTGATTTTTCTGTGGTAAATCTTGATTCACCCTTATCTTTCTAAAAAAAGAAAATGCTTCAGGGTGATTTTCAGAATTGAACATCTTTTTCACGCTATATAACCTGAAGGCAAGACGAGTGATTAACGCAATAACGGTGACGATATAAATTAGCGTTAAAAAATCGCCCAAAGCCCAAGTACTTTCTTCCTTTATCGGACTAGCAAAACCTTGCATCATTATAAAGTTTACATTTTGCCATCCATCTTGAACTTTCTCGGTAATGAAAAATGATTTTACCCATTCGGTTTGTATCAAAGGAATCAAAGCTGAAAAAAAAGCTGATCCCACCAAATAAACCCTATTCAACGTAAAAAAAGTCTCGTTTTTTAAAAAAACCAGATAAAAACAGTAGAACAACATCAAGTAGAGGTTGATCTGGATGAGGTAGTTTGCCCAATTCATACTTATTCGCTTTTTAGTTTTTCAATCAGTTTCATAATCTCATCGGCTTCGGCCAAATCAATCTTTTGCTTTTTCACAAAGAAAGAAAACATACTTTCTACCGAGTTTTCGAAATAACCATTCATCAGTTTATCAGTCGCAAAACTTTTATATTCTTCTTTGGAAATTGCAGGATGATATTGATGGCTTTTCCCAAAAGCAGTGTGATTGATAAATCCTTTGGTTTCTAATATTCGGATAATGGTAGAAACCGTATTGTATGCTGGTTTCGGTTCTGGCAATTCCGCAATCACATCCTTCACAAAAGCTTTCTCTAAATCCCATAACACTTGCATAATTTGCTCTTCAGCTCTGGTTAATTCTTTAATTTCCATCTTCTTATTTTTAATATAAATCTAATTTATAACTAATATTTTAGTTTCACAACTATTTATTTAGTTTTTTATCTGGCTAAATAATTGTGTAGATTGAAATTAAAAACTTTTTTTATGAAAATCACCTTTCATGGTGCTGCACAAACTGTAACTGGCAGCAAGCATTTATTAGAATTAAACAGTGGAACTCGTATTTTATTGGATTGCGGACTCTTTCAAGGTCGCGGTTCTGACACAGATGCAATGAATAAAGATTTTGGATTCGATCCTAAATCAGTTGATTTTCTCATCTTATCTCACGCACATATTGACCATTCGGGACTAATTCCTCGTTTAGTTAAAGAAGGCTTTGAAGGCCATATTATTTCTACTCCGGCTACTTATGATCTTTGTAAAATCCTTTTACAGGATTCAGCGAGGATTCAGGAATACGATATTAAATACACCAACAAAAAAAGAGCAAAGGCAGGAAAGCCGTTATTTGAACCTCTTTATACGATAAAAGATGCATTAACTGCACTTTCCTACTTTAAAAAAGTAAAATATGGAATCGTCTATCAAATTGAAGAGGGTGTGACCTTAAGTTTTGAAGATGCAGGTCATATCATTGGGAGTGCATCTGTTCACCTCAATATAAATGAAGGTGCAGAAAGTAAAAAAATATCTTTTAGTGGTGATGTTGGACGATACAAAGATTTAATTCTTAAAGCTCCAAAATCTTTTCGTCAGGCTGATTATATTTTATTGGAATCTACTTATGGAGATAGTTTACACGATGATGCAAATCCAGCAGAAAACAAGCTGCTAGAAATTATAACAGACACTTGTGTTAACAGAAAAGGCAAAGTGATTATTCCAGCCTTTAGCGTTGGTCGAACTCAGGAAATCTTATATTCTCTAAATAACTTAGAGTTGAAAGGTAAACTTCCCGATGTAAAATATTTTGTAGATAGCCCGCTATCCGAAAAAGCCACTTTAGTGGTTAAAGCACATCCATGGAATTTTAACGATAAAGTTCAGGAAGTTTTAAAAGTGGACGATGACCCATTTGATTTTAAAGGATTACATTTTGTTGAGGATGCCGATGAATCTAAAGCTTTAAATGATGATCATTCACCTATGGTTATCATTTCTTCTAGCGGAATGGCCGAAGCGGGAAGAGTAAAACACCACATCAAAAATAATATTGAAAATCCAAATTCCACCATACTCATGGTTGGATATGCCGAACCCGCATCTTTAGCTGGTAGGTTAAAAAACGGCGTAAATCCAGTCTCCATTTTTGGAGATTATTATCAGGTTAATGCTCAGGTTGTATCTATGCAATCTATGAGTGCACATGGTGATCAGCATGATCTTTTACATTTTTTAGCCTGCCAAGATAAAAGTAAAATCAAAAAAATATTTTTAGTTCATGGAGAGATTGATGTACAAAATAATTTCAAAACCAAGCTGCAAAAAGAAGGTTATGGTGCTATTGAAATTCCTTACCGACATCAAAGTTTTGAAATCTAGCCCCATAAAAAAGCTCATCTTCTGTTAAGAAAGATGAGCTTTAAATTTTATTTGTTTATTTCTATTGTGCTTTTGCTAAATCTTTTCTTGGGAAAGGAGTTTTCATTT
>JAHJVW010000006.1 GCA_018828585.1 Bacteroidota bacterium | reverse complement strand
TTCCAATAGCAAACCATTTGGTATACGTTTCTGCATTAAACGTCACATCTAAAAAAATAATTCCAATAATTATAATCGTTAAAGCAAATAAAATTCCTTTCCATTTTGGATCTATCTCTTTTCTCTTCACTAAACTGTAGAGATGACCAATCATACAAATTGCCACGATAGTTAAAGTGTTCATAAAATCAAATTATTTTGAAAGTAACTGTTTTCATTATTCTAATATATAAGAAATATCATGTTTGCTAAGGAATTTTAAGTTTTTTATAACTGATTAAAATCTGATTCTAAAATCTTCTTTCACTTGGTCTTTTTTGAAGAAAACTAAACCTATCCAAAATAAATCGATAGTTACGGTAACTTGTGGGTGTTTTTTGATTTGCTCCCATGCTTCTTTCATGCCTTCACTCCAGTAAATATCATCAAAAATCATTACCGATTTTTCATGAATCTTAGGCAAACACCAATTGAAATAATTTAAGGTGGCATCTTTTCTATGATTTCCATCAATAAAAATGAAATCTAAAAAACCTTGTGTTTTTAGCACTTTAGGTAATTGTTCATCAAAGTTTCCAACCACCAAATTAATCTTATTCAACGAAAGTTGATTAAAATTCTCATTGGCAACAGCCGCTGTTTGTGGGCAGCCTTCCATTGTAATCACATTTGATTGGGGAACTGCAGCTTTAAAATACGAAGTAGTAACGCCTAAGCAAGTGCCTAACTCAATGATATTTTTCGGTTGAAACTCTTTAGCCAATCGATGCAGTAGTTGTGCTAATTTCTTTGGTTTCAAAGCATTCTTTGCAATCGTTTTTACCTGCTTTTGTTTTTGGTTATTCACATGTGAACCTGCTCCTAAATCGATTATAGAAATAAAACGTTCATCATTAAGTAATTTTGTGCGTAATTTTTCAATCTCCAAGTATTCAGCTTTATCTTTAAAATCGTAAATTACTTCATCGACCAAACGATACACAAAAGGAGAGTGAACCCCATGACGTGTTTTGGCATTAAAAATGTGTTTAATGTATTGATAAACCAGTGTGGTGTTGAACATAGTTTGCGAAATTAATGAATTAGTACCAAGAAAAAAGTATCAAGTAGAAAGACAGAAAAAGTCTTGATACTTTATACTGATTACTTTATGCTCTGAAATGATTAACGAAAAAGAAATAGCCTCATTAATTACTTTACTAGACGATCCAGATCCTCAAATTTTTGAGCAGATTGAAGACCGACTTTTATCTTACGGAAATGAGGTGATTAACTATTTAGAAACTGCTTGGGAGAAATCATTTGATGCACTTTTGCAAGAACGAATTGAAAATTTAGTTCATAAAATTCAATATCAAAATGTTAAAGAAGATTTAGCATTGTGGTATCAAAGCGGTGGTTTCGATTTGTTAAGAGGTATTTTAATCATCAATAAATACCAATACCCTGATTTAAACGAACAAAAAATCATCAATCAATTAGAAGCTTTAAAGCGTGATATTTGGCTGCAAATGATGTATGATGCGAGTCCTGTTGAAAAGATAAAACTCATCAATCACATCTTTTATAATGTTTATGGTTTTTCAGGAAATACCACCAATCATCAAGACCCAAAAAACTCGTACCTAAGTGAGGTGATGGAAAGTAAAAAAGGAAATCAAATTTCTTTAGCTATCATTTATTCTATTATTGCTCAAAAGCTCGATATTCCAATTTATGGTGTAAATCTTCCACAGCATTTTATTTTGGCTTATGCCGATGAACAAGAAAAAACAGATGAAGAAAACGGAATTTTATTTTACATTAATGTATTTAACAAAGGATATATTTTTGGAAAAAGAGATATTGATCAATTTCTTCGTCAACTGAAAATACAGCCCGAAAAATTCTTTTACGAGCCTTGCTCAAATACAGATATTTTAAGAAGAGTCTTAAGGAATCTAATTAGTTCCTATGAAAAAGCAGGTGCTATGGAAAAGGCGAAAGAACTACAAGTGCTTTTAAGTGTTTTGGACGATTAAATCAATTCACGAATTGATTTGCCTTTAACCAATTCATCATCCTATCAAACCATAAATCTTTTGTGGTCTTATTGTTTAAGCCAAACCCATGCCCTCCAGCTTGATACAAATGCATTTCGCATTTTACACCTGCTTTTTTCAAAGCCTGCATAAATTTGATGCTATTTTCTACTGGAACAGTTTTGTCATCAATAGCTTGAACAATAAAAGTTGGAGGTGTTTCTGCTGTTACTTGTAATTCATTAGAGAATTCCTTTACATTTTCATCAGTAGGATTTTTGCCTAGTAGATTATTTTTAGATCCGATGTGAGCAAATTCGCCCATGGTAATCACTGGGTATAGTAGTATAGCAAAATCAGGTCTTAACTTAACTTTGTTTGGATTGTCAATTAATGCATTTTGAAAATGTGTCTCTAAAGTTGATGCTAAATGTCCTCCAGCCGAAAAGCCTATAACACCTATCTTATCTGCTTTTACATGAAATTTATCCGCATTCCCTCGTACCATTTTAATGGCTTGCTGGGCATCCTGCAAAGGACCAACGGATTCATCAACCATGATTTCATCTGACGGTAATCGATATTTTAAAACAAAAGCAGTAATCCCATTAGCGTTTAACTCTTTTGCAATTAGTGCACCTTCATGATTGATAGCAAGAATAGAATAACCACCGCCTGGACAAACTATAACTGCAGTACCCTTAGCAACTTCTTTTTCGGGGTAATAAATTATTAATTGAGGGTTAGATACCCTACTAATTCTAATCAATCCATTAGCTGATGTATCTGCCTTCTCTATATAATTTTTATCAACTTTCGAATTTGGAATTTTTCCAGGGTATAAATTTATCATTTCCTGAGCGTTAGAAACTGATGCAATCATCAACAAACTAAATAAAACAGATAAGCCTTTCATTTTAATATTTATTAGGTACATAAATGGTTAATGAGAACCGCCAAACTCCATTAAATAAGCTTTCAAAAACTCATCAATGTCTCCATCTAAAACTCCCTGAGCATTCGATGTTTCATGGTTGGTTCTAATATCTTTCACTAATTTATAAGGATGTAGCACATAATTCCTTATTTGCGACCCCCACTCAATTTTCTTTTTATTTCCCTCTACTGCATTAGAAATCTCCATTTTCTTACGCATCTCTATCTCGTATAGTTGAGATTTTAATAAGCGCATTGCATTTTCTTTGTTTTGTAATTGCGAGCGTGATTCCTGGTTCTTAATCACAATCCCGGAGGGTTTGTGGTGTAATCGCACAGCAGTTTCTACCTTATTTACATTTTGTCCACCCGCACCACCAGATCTAAAAGTTTCAAATTCTACCTCTGCTGGGTTAATATCAATCTCAATGGTATCATCAACCAAAGGATAAACATAAACCGACGCAAACGATGTATGACGTTTAGCATTTGCGTCAAACGGAGAAATACGGACCAAACGATGTACACCGTTTTCGCCTTTTAAATATCCATAAGAAAAATCACCATCAAACTGTAATGTGACCGTTTTAACACCCGCTACGTCACCTTCTTGGAAATCCTGCTCAGATACCTTATAACCATTTTTCTGTGCCCACATGGTATACATCCTCATCAACATTGCTGCCCAATCGCAACTCTCTGTTCCTCCTGCACCAGCGGTAATCTGCAAAACGGCACTCAATTGATCTTCTTCTGCCGAAAGCATATTCTTAAACTCTAAGTCAGCCAAAGCTGCTATAGTTTCGTCATATTGCATTTTCATCTCTTCCTCACTGGCTTCACCTGCTTGTACAAACTCTAACATTACAGCGGCATCTTCTACTGCAATATCAGCCTTTTCGTAAGCATCTGTCCAGCTTTTTTTTATCTTGATGGCGTGTAGTACCTTTTCGGCAGCTTTAGGATCGTCCCAAAAATTGGGAAGCAAAGTCATTTCTTGTTCTTCTTTTAAGGCTTCTAATTTTGCATCTACGTCAAAGATGCCTCCTCAGAGACGTTACCCTGTCTCTCAAATCTTGCAATTTTTCTTTAGTCATGTCGCAAATATAATTGATTTGCCAAAAGCAAAGAATTATTTGAAAAGCAATATTCGGTAATTAAGTTTTCGATAATCCTGTTCTATCAAACATATCAGGTTTCAGAATCTAATTTTTAGATTGTACAAAAGGAAATGTTAAATTTGAAACATGACAAAAGTTGCTGAACAGTTTGTGGAAGTTTCTGCTCAAAAATCCTTTGATATTTCACACAGAGGGATTATTAACTATAATATTGGAAAATATGATTCGGCTGTTGAAAAAGGACTTTCTCGATTAGTAAATTTAGACTTTGCAAAAAAGAAGAGTCATAGCATCAAATGGAAAGTAATGGAGAATTTAGATAAACTTTTGCCAGAGTTTGAATCTAATTTTCAGCGAAGAGGGGGTAAAGTAATTTGGGCAAATACAGTAGAAGAAGCACAGAAAGAGATTTTACAGATTATCCAAAAAGCAAATGCTAAAACGGTCATTAAATCGAAATCTATGGTAACTGAGGAAATTCATATTAATGAATTTTTAGAAAGCCACGGAATTGAATCATTAGAATCAGATTTAGGAGAATATATTGTGCAGTTACTTGGTCAAAAGCCTTATCATATTGTAACACCCGCCATGCACTTGAGTAAAGAGAATATCGCTGAACTTTTCCATGAAAGATTTGGAACGCCGATAGATGCGA
Source organism: Bacteroidota bacterium (assembly GCA_018828585.1). Taxonomy (GTDB): domain Bacteria; phylum Bacteroidota; class Bacteroidia; order Sphingobacteriales; family Sphingobacteriaceae; genus Pseudopedobacter. The sequence goes on along the minus strand of JAHJVW010000006.1, from coordinate 18,938 downwards.
CACCAGAACAATTAACACAAAAAGCCAGAGAATTATTAAGAGAAAAATATTTAACTGCAGATATTGGTATATCAGGAGCTAACTTTTTAATTGCAGATAGTGGGAGTATTGCCATAACCGAGAATGAAGGAAACGCCAGATTAACCACCACTTTCCCTAAAATCCATATTGCAGTTGTTGGAATGGAGAAAATGATTCCTTCAATTAGTGATCTTGATCTTTTTTGGCCTATGCTTTCCACACATGGAACAGGACAAAACTTAACTGTTTATAATACAATTTTAAACGGCCCAAGACAGAAAGGCGAAACTGATGGTCCTGAAGAAATGTACGTTATTCTATTAGATAATGGACGAACAGAATTATTAGCACAAAAAGAACAAAGGCAGGGCTTATACTGCATCCGTTGTGGCGCTTGCTTAAATGGTTGCCCAATTTATAAAAATATTGGCGGCCATACTTATGACACGACTTACAGTGGACCTATTGGTTCTATTATTACTCCTCATTTAAAAGGAATGGAAGATTTTAAGCATTTAAGTTATGCTTCTAGCCTTTGCGGTAAATGTTCTGAGGTTTGTCCAGTCAAGATCGATATTCATAAAATGTTATTATTGAATAGAAAAGATTCAGTAAAACAAGGATTTAATACTAAAATGGAAGGTTGGGGTTGGTATTTCTGGAAAAAGGGAATGTTAAAAAGGAGTTTAATGGATAGATTTGGAGGTAAGTTTAAGAACGGTATTCTTAAAAGATTTTTCACTAAGACTTGGGGAGATCAAAGAGTTTTACCTGATGTTAAGCCGAAATCTTTTAGCAAAGAGTGGAAAGAGAATCATCCGAATTAAAGCGTTAGGGATTGAAGCGGCATCCTTTATTTTCCTCTTTCGGAAAATAAAGATATAGCGCAAAGCCCGCCCCGCTATTTCTGCGGGGAATGCCTAAATAAATTAAATATTAAGATTGGACTCAAAAATTAAAATACTTACCAAATACATTCCGGAAAATGCGGCACCTTTGATTGCCCGATGGATTGATTTTTATCGGTGTGATTTTAAAATCTCGAAAACTAGAAATACAAAACTGGGTGACTACCGCTCTCCGTTTAAGGGCGAGGGGCATAAAATTTCTGTGAATTATAACCTCAATCAATTTTCATTTTTAGTAACTACTGTTCATGAATTTGCACATTTGGTAACTTTTAATGAATATAAAAATCGGGTTAAACCCCATGGAGCGGAGTGGAAGGATAATTTTAAAAGGATGATGGTTCCATTTTTTGAATTAGAGATTTTCCCAATGGATGTAAAAAAAGCTATTGTTGCTTATTTGCATAATCCTGCGGCATCCAGTTGTTCTGATTTGAACCTCTATAAAGCTCTCAAAATTTATGATCAGCCCAATCCCTCGATGGTTACGGTTGAGAAAATTCCAACAAATAGTATTTTCGTGATGAAAAACGGTAGAACTTTTAAAAAACTAGAAAGGATTCGAAAGCGATACCGATGTGTGGAGATTAAAACTGGATTAATCTATCTATTTAGCCCTATCGCCGAAGTAAAATTATTAAACTCAGAAACCTAATTCTGCACCTTTATAAATCATATTTGTTCCTTCTCTATTGTATTTTACATTTAGTTTTTTTCCTCTAAATGCATCTGGATTGGTTTGGATATTTACAAAAATAGAATCGGGTTTGGCAACCTGATAACTCGATTGATATCCACTATTGATGCTACTTAAAACTAAATAGTTTTTGCCTCTTGCAATACTTTGAATTCTGTCAAAAGTTAAACTGAATTCTCCTGAGTGATGAACTGCATCCTGTAAAGTTTGAAAATCAAATTGTTTATTTTTATCAACCAGATTTTGATCAACCAAAGAAAATTGTGTTTGCTTGATTAATGAATCACTTTCGGCAAAACGTTCCTCAGCTTTTAAAAAAACGTTATTTCTGAAATAAATTCTGCTTTGTTTAAATTGAAAATTGGGCTTTTCGCCTGCCAATGCTTGTTTCGATTTTTCAAGATATAAAACCAACTCGCCATTTTCGAGATAGTACTTTTTTTCGATATAACCATATTCGCCAGAATCTCCAAATTCTTGATAAATCACAGGCACACTATCTTTACTAATGATCGTTACAAAAAAATTATAATCGCCCTTGGTATAAACAGGACTTTCTTCCTGTTGCAGCGATGGACTTATTTTTTCCAGTCCACTAGCGTAAACTAAAATGCTACTATCAGAACTATTCGTCGCCAATAAAGAATCTTTGAGTCGATTACTTGTTTGTTGACTTGTATTACAAGCACTTAAAAAGATGCTGGCAGTCAATAAAAGAACTGATGAGTTAAAAATTTTCATGCTTAATAAGCTAATAATTTTTTGATGGTTTCTTCTAATTTATTTTGTGCTAAAAACTGCAATTCCAATCCTTTATTCATCGGGATTGCAGTGTCTAAACTTCCACAACGCAAAATTGGCGCATCTAAATAAGAAAAACAATTTTCTGTAATGCTTGCAGAAATCTCTGCTCCTAATCCACAGCAAAGCGTATCTTCATGTAAAATCAAAACCCTACCTGTTTTCTTAACCGATTCATATACGGATTCTTTGTCCCAAGGTTGTAAAGAACGTAAATCCAATAAATCAAAATCAATTTCAGGATGACTTTTCTGATACGCTAAAGCCCAATGCATCCCTAAACCATAAGTAATCAAGCTAAATTGATTACCCGCACTATGTAATTTTGCTTTTCCAATCGGGATACTATAACCCTTATCAGGAATTGAGCCAGAAATTTTTCGATAAAGATATTTATGCTCAAAAAATAAAACTGGGTTTGGATCTTCGATAGCAGAGATTAACAATCCATAAACATCCTCAGGGAAAGCAGGATAAACCACTTTCAATCCAGGCGTCTTAGTAAACCAAGCTTCGTTACTTTGGGAGTGAAAAGGTCCAGCTCCGGTTCCACCTCCAGTGGGCATTCTTACCACAACATCTACTTTCTCTCCCCAACGATAATGTGTCTTTGCTAAATTATTGATGATTTGATTAAATCCACAACTTACAAAATCAGCAAATTGCATTTCTACAACTGATTTGTAGCCGTTAATGGATAAACCCAATCCAGCACCTAAAATGGCTGATTCACAAATCGGAGTGTTTCTCACTCTTTCTTTGCCAAATTGCGCTACAAATCCTTGTGTTATTTTGAAAGCTCCTCCATATTCCGCAATATCCTGGCCCATAATTACCAAGTTTGGATGTTTTTCCATAGCATATTTCAATGCCATGCTAATCGCGTCAATATATCTACCTTCAGAAAGAGTACTAGCTTCTTGGGTTTGCGGAAGATTTACTGCCGCATACATATCCTTTAACTCTTGTTCTTCAGAAATTTCGGGTTCCGGCTCGGCGAACGCTTTGTCAATTTCTTCTTGTATGTATCTGATGTTTTCGGTTTTAGTTTGTAGGATAAAATCCTGATCCAAAACGTTGTTTTGCAATAAAAATGCTTCAAAGGTTTTAACTGGATCTTTCTTTTCCCATTCTTCAAATAATTCTTGAGGGACATATTTTACTCCAGATGCTTCTTCATGTCCACGCATTCTAAAAGTGACACATTCTACTAAAACAGGTCTCGGATTTTCCCTTAAACTTTCAGCCAAAGATTTAATGGTATGATAAACTTCCAAAATATTATTTCCATCAATTTTCACCCCCTCCATGCCATAACCAAAGGCTTTATCTACCAAATCTTTACAACGATATTGTTCAGATGTGGGCGTAGACAAACCATAACCATTATTCTCAATCACAAAAATAACCGGTAAATCCCAAACTGCTGCTACGTTTAGTGCTTCATGAAAATCACCTTCACTGGTTGCTCCTTCTCCTGTAAAAGCTAACGTCACTTTTTTATTTTTGGCTAAAGTATTAGCTAAAGCTATTCCATCGGCGACCGCCAATTGCGGACCTAAGTGAGAAATCATCCCGATGATTTTATATTCCTGTGTTCCAAAATGGAAGGATCGATCTCTGCCTTTTGTAAAACCTGTAGCCTTACCCTGCCATTGCGCCATTAATTTCCATAGTGGGATTTTACGGGATGTAAAAACACCTAGATTTCGGTGCATCGGCAGAATGTATTCATCATCATTCAAAGCCAGGGTACAACCTACAGAAATTGCTTCTTGCCCAATTCCCGAAAACCATTTGCTGATCTTTTCTTGCCTTAACAATTTCAACATCTTTTCTTCAATCATCCGCGGAAGCAAAAGATTTTTATAAATATTTATGAGCTCGGCGTGGGCAAGATTTTTTTCGTCAAAAAACATAAGTTTAAATACTAAATTTTGTTACAATTGGGTTAAAGTTAAAACTAACGAAAATCTATCTCTCTAAATCTAATTCAACAGAAGGATCCCAAAAAAACTTTTTGAAATTGACTATTTTATCATCAATAACTTTAACACCTTCGGCTTCTAACAATTCTTGCATTTTAGTTGGTGTAGAAAAATGAAATTTACCAGTAAGTAAGCCATTTCTATTTACCACCCGATGAGCAGGAATTGGAGGCATGGCTTTAACGGCATCATTCATCGCATAACCTACCATCCTTGAAGAGCTTTTAGCACCTAAATACGCGGCAATTACACCATAAGAGGTAACTCTACCATTCGGGATTAAAGCAACAACCTGAAAAACTTGCTCGTAAAATGAAGCATTATCCATTAAATTTAAATTTTATATAGTTGATGTTTTTTCCTTTTTGGAGATAAATTCTTTCATAGTGAGTTTTTATTGACAGGATCTCATCCTGATGAAAATCACGATAAACGTTATCTGTTTTTTGAAGAATTGGGAGATTTAATTCAGCAATTTTTTCTAGTGTATATTCAAAAAAGCCATCGTTATCAGTTTTCAAATGCATAATCCCATCTGGTTTTAAAACAGTTTTGTATTTTCCTAAGAAAGCTAGATTAGTCAATCTTTTTCTTTCTAAAGGACTTTGTGCTTGAGGGTCTGGGAAAGTAATCCAGATTTCATCAATCTCACCGACCTCGAAATAATCCATGATATTCTGAATTTGAATTCTTAGAAACCCAACATTTTCAATTCCTTCATCAATTGCCATTTTAGCACCTACCCAAAGTCGATTACCTTTATAATCTATACCAATAAAATTTTTTTTAGGATATTTTCTTCCAAGATTAACACTATATTCTCCTTTTCCACAGGCTAACTCCAATATTATTGGATGATCGTTTTTAAAGAATTCTTTAGCCCAAACACCTTTTAAAGGTTTGCCTTCTTCTAATTCTCTGACGTTTTTAAAAGTCCCAATCTCTGTAAAACGTTGTAATTTTCTTTTTGCCACTATCTCAATTTTTTACAAAAATAAGATTTCATATTTATTATCTATTGAATTAACGTTTTGAGTTTTAAGAGCCAGAATAGAATTTTATCTTTGAACTTTATAAGAGGTAAATAAATTGGAAAAATCTGCTAAAATTTATGTTGCTGGCCATAACGGAATGGTTGGTTCTGCAATCGTAAGGAAATTAGAAAAAGAAGGCTATCAGAACATTGTCAAAAGAAGTTCTAAAGAATTAGACTTGCGAGATCAAATCGCTGTTAAAGATTTTGTTTCGAAAGAAAAGCCTGATTATGTTTTCTTAGCCGCTGCCAAAGTAGGTGGAATTATAGCTAATAATACTTTTAGAGCAGAGTTCTTATATGATAATCTACAGATTCAGAATAATGTAATTCACCAGTCTTACTTAAATAATGTTAAGAAATTAATGTTCTTGGGTTCTAGTTGTATTTATCCTAAGATGGCTCCTCAGCCTTTAAAAGAAGAATATCTATTAACTGGCCTATTAGAAGAATCTAATGAACCTTATGCGATCGCAAAAATTACAGGAATAAAAATGTGCGATGCCTACAGGGCACAATATGGCTGTAATTTTATATCAGTTATGCCAACTAATTTATATGGATATAATGATAATTATCATCCACAAAATTCACATGTATTACCTGCTTTAATTAGAAAATGTTACGAAGCGAAAATTAATGGAAACAAAACGGTTACTATTTGGGGAAGTGGGAGCCCAATGAGAGAGTTTTTATTTGCCGATGATTTAGCTGATGCATGTTTTTATTTGATGCAAAATTATGACGAGCCAAATTTGATAAATATTGGAACCGGTGTAGATTTAACAATTAAGGATTTAGCCTTACTCATCAAAGAAATTATAGGATTTGAGGGTGACCTTGTTTTTGATAGCACCAAACCAGATGGTACACCAAGGAAATTAATGGATGTAAGTAAAATCCATAGCAAAGGCTGGAAACACAAGATTGATTTAAGAGAAGGTATTGAACTGGCTTATCAAGATTTTTTAAACAAACACGTAAAAGGATAATATCTTAATAGGTTTCACTTTCCGGAGGAATACCATAGTCGATATTTTTTGATTTTTTCTTGTCTTTTACTGAGCTTTCTATCCATTCGGTAAGGTTATCTACCCAATGTGACAAGACGTTTTTATTAAAGTTTTTAGAGTTTATCGACTTTTGAGATATTAAAGAAACTAAAGCTCTTACAAAAAATCCTCTACCTCTTAAAACGGTTTTATTTAATAAGAAAGGTAAAGCGATTCTGCCTACACTTGTAATCCAATCAGCTTTTACTTTGCCTTTTTCAGATTCGCTATTTAAGCCTAAAAAAGAAAGTACATTGTTAAACCAACGAGTAGGTGTTTCAACTACATTTTTAACTTTTTGAAAAGATTGATTAAAATAAATCTCATCTTCTGCTTTTTTTAATTTAAGTATCGCAATTTCAGATCTTAATTGCTCTAAATTTTCAATTTTAGGCTTAATCATGAATTTCCCTCCTCATCTTTAAATACCTTTTTGATCATTGCATTAACGACCTTTTTCTCTATGTACTTATCTTTAATCAGATAAGCAATAAGTGCTACCAAAAAATAAACGAATGCGACAATAAAGAAGCCTGCGAAAGTATTATTCAATAACGCTGACAAGTAAAGGCTTAAACCTAAACTAGCAAATAAAAATGCTAGAACTAAGAATATGACTACAAAACCGCTGGTAATTAAATTAGCGAAAATCAATACCCCTTTTTCTATCAGCGTAAGTTTTCCCAACTTCATACGTGTGTTGAGGTAATCTTTTATTTTATCAATAAAGTCTTCTATTGCGTTTTGATCATTCATGCGTCAGGCTTCCTTAAATTTATGCGGATTCAGTTTCTTGCAAATATTCGTCTTCTGCTTTTTTAATTTTTGACTTGATATTGGTAACTACTTTTTCCTTAAATTCAGTAAGGTTATCAATTTCATCAGCCGCTTTTTCTTTAATACTGTCTCCTAAATTTTTTAAAGATTCGGATAATTTATCTCTTGTTTCTGAACCTTTTTCAGGTGCAAATAAAAGTCCTAAGGCCGCACCTGCAGCTAATCCAGCTAAAAGTGCAATTGCAGTTTTTGAGTTATCATTCATAATATAATATTTTTTAAATGTTATAGATATCTTATTACAAGAAAATACGATGCCAAAGTGTTTTAATAAAGGTTAAAAAGTAAATTAAACTCTCTTGTTTTCTTGCATCACCTTCAATCTTTCTTCTGCCATCTTATCCATTTCGTAAATTTTCAACAAATGAACAAACCAAACTAAAAGTAGGGGTCCGAAAACTAGACCCGCAGCACCAAATAATGGAAGTCCTATAATTACTCCAATTACTGTGATAATTGGATGGGTATCTGCTAATCGCTTATTAATAATAAAGCGAATCACATTATCAATATTGATAATGACCAATAACGTAGCTAAAAGCATAAAAGTTCCCTGCCAAGTTTGTCCATTCAAGAATAAAATTAATGTTGCAGGTAGCGTAACTACTGGTGCACCAATTACTGGCATAAATGATAAAAATAAGGCTATCACTCCCCAAAATATCGCATCATTAATCCCAACTATAAAAAAACAAATACTCACCAACATTCCTTGAACTAAGGCGATTAAACCTTGCCCGAGTACATTTGAGTAAGTTGCATTTTTTAGTTCTACTCCAAATTGTATGGCGTGATGCTCTTTTAGAGGGGCATATTTTAAAAGATTTCCCTCAAACAAGTCATATTGTACAAACATGAAATATAAAATGAAATACATAATAACAATCACTAAAAAAATATTTAATGCACCTCCCACAACCGTTGGAAAAAGATCCTGTACAAAATCGCTAAATTTAGAAACGTATTTATCAATTAAATCTGGTTGATTTAACTTTAACCCAACATAATCATCTAATCTTGAAATCATCGCTTTTACCATAAATTGATCCTTCTTAAGGCTAGTCAATCTATTTACAACCATATAACTTAATGTGAAAAATGGAATAATTATAATAATAAAAGATGTAACTATTATAAATAGTGCTGAAAATACTCTACCTATTTTTTTCTTCAAATAAATAAACAATGATTTAAAAATAGTGTACAAAATAATGGACCCTAAAATGGCATTTATTAAATCTCTTAAACTGTACAAAATAAGTACCCCTAATAAAATAAGGATAATGAGTACAATATTGTTCCTTTGTTTTCCTATAAAGATTGACATGTATTATTTTATGTTTTCATATTTTCTTTAAACAAAAAAAGCTCCGAAAAATTTTTCGGGGCTTTATACACTTATAAAGTATCATTTGTAATTTTTTTTAAAATTTAAGATACGAATAGATTCAGCTTGCTAAAGATTAGTTGTGATATAGTTTTAATTAAATTAATTTGATGTCTATGTTAAAAAACTCATACTCATTTAATCAATTACTATTTTTTGATTTGCATATTTTACTCAGAAGCTTTGCTTGGATCGATTAAATTGGTTACTAATAAATTTATTCTTTCAAAATTTGAATTGATGATATCAATATAAAGTTTAACAGATTCATCTTCAAATTGCATATCCATTTTCAATTGCTCCAATGATAAGTTAATGTTAGATAATGGATCACGAATTTCGTTCGCCAAACTTTTCACAACACGTTCATATTCAACAGTTTTATTGGTATCTATTGAATTTATTTCTTCTAATTGTCTCCCATTTATATCATGGAAAATACAATAGTAAAGTTCTTCTGTAGCATGTTGATCTATTTGTAGAAAAGCAGATATTAATATCTTCTTTACACCCTCATTCTTGGTTATAAAGTCGGTTTTAAAATCATTAATAATACCCTTGGTATCCATTAAGTCAGAAAAAGTAATGCTGTCTTGTTCGTCGTTATAAAATTTTGTTGCATTTAGAGCGAGAAGTTCTTCTTTAGTGTAGCCAAAGAAGGTTAACCCAGCTTGATTAATATCCTTTATAGTGCCTAAAGAGTCCATAATTACAAATGGTTCTTTTGATCTTTCAAAAATTATTCTGAATTTTTTCTCGCTTTCTCTAAGCGCTTTTAAAGTTCGCTTATGTTTTAATGCGTATCTAATAGACCTTTCGATAGTGTAGGGATCAATTTGATCTTTTACTAAATAATCAGCCGCACCTGTTTCCAATGCTTCTTCATCTACTTTAGAATCGCCTTTTCCTGTTAAGATTATAATGGGTTCATCTACATTTGATTTGATGGCTTCATGCAGCAAATCTAGGCCTGTGTGCTTACCAAGGCGGTAATCAACCAAATAAATGTCATAGTGGCTCTTTAGCATTGCATTAATGGCTTCCTCGTAATTGTTAAGCCAACTTAGCTTATAATTCTCTCGTTGAGGAATGTCGTTAAAGATGTCTCTAGTTAGGATATAATCATCCTCGTCATCGTCAACTAATAGTACTCTTACGGGTTTAAAATTAGCCATATTTTTCTATCAAATTCTTTGTGATTTCTATCATCGAGTCAAAACTGTAAGGCTTTGTAATGTAATCGTCCGCTCCAATATCAATCAGCTTTTGCTTGTCAGATTTACTTTTCGAAGTGGTCAAAATAATTACAGGAATATGTTTAGTTTTTTCATTTTTCTTTAAAAGTGTTAATAATTCTAACCCATTTACTTTTGGCATATTTAAATCCAAAATTAAAAGTGATGGAAAATCAAAATCATTAAGATTACTATTTTCTTTGAATTTTATCAAAACTTTTTCTCCATCTTCAAAGAAGCTGATCGGGTTATTGTAATGATTTTCTTCAAAAGCTTCTTTAATGATCAGTCTATCATCTGGATCATCATCCGCGATCCAAATTGACTTTTTATGTACACTTACTGTTGAGTATTCTCGTTCCATATTAATGTATTAAGGGCAAGATAATTGTAAATGTGGTTCCTTCCTCTTGTATACTATTCACATTAATTAAACCTCCATGCTTATCCACAATTTTCTTACAAACTGCTAAACCAATACCTGTACCTTGATATTCGTTTCTGGTGTGAAGCCTTTGGAAAAGTTCAAATATTTTGTCTGCATACTGCTGATCGAAACCTATTCCATTATCCTTAACTACAATACGACAAAAATCTTTATTTGGTTCTAAATTAGGGGATAAAACTTCCCCTCTTAAAATCTCGGATTTTATTTCAACTATTGGAGGAACCCCTTCTTTAGTGAATTTAATAGCGTTGCTAATTAAATTCTGAAATAATTGCCTGATTTGACCAGGAATTGCAGAAATTGTATGATTTACCATTAAATCAATTGTAGCATTTTTCTTTTCTATTGTAAATTCCAAATCTTCCAAAATTTTCTGAATCTGATCATGTAAGTCTACACTTTCATAACCTTCATCAGTTCTTGTAACCCTAGAAAAAGTAAGTAAGTCGTCAATCAAAGTTTGCATTCTTTCTGATGCACTTTGCATACGTTTAATGTAATCCAAACCTTCCTCGGGTAAACCACCGCTGTACTTATTTTGTAATCTGTCTCCAAAAGACCTGATTTTTCTTAAAGGTTCTTGTAAATCGTGTGAGGCCACGTATGCAAATTGTTCTAAATCTTGATTTGATCTATTTAACTCTTCAACTTTTGACTCTAAACTTTTTTGAACTTTCTTTATTTCGGTAATATCATGCATCACCACCATTACGTTAAATATTTCTCCAGTTGCATTTTTTACTGGTTTAAAATCTATCATAAAAGTTTTTTCTTCTTCAAAATCTTTTTCGATTTGAATTTCTTCACCACGAAATGCTTTATCAAGAATTTGTATATTTTCTTGTAGCTCCTCTCCAGCAAAAAGTTCGCTGATGTGCAAGCCTGGAACTAATTCAGTTTTAAACTTTACATGCTCTAATATTGGTCCATCAAATAAGATGATTTTGTAATTTCTATCGTACATTAATAGGATAGAATCTGGCACATTACTAGCAATTGTTTTATATATACTTTCTGTTTCTTCTAATAAAATAGCAGCGTTTTTAAGCTCTGTAATATCTTGTAGGTTACCAATAATTTTATTGATATTCTCTTCCTTATTGATGATAACTTTTGCTGTTATGTAAACGTAACGAACCTCTTTATCAGGTCTAATAATTCTATACTCTAATGAGAAATCTTTTTTATTTTCAATGATTTTATTTACCGTATTTTGGCATTTTTCTAAATCCTCTGGGTGTATTAAAGTCTTATAGAAAGCTAATGTTATATCTGTGATATTGGGTTCATAACCATGAATCCTGAACAATTCATCAGACCAAAAGAAATGATCAACACCTGCAAACCACTCGAAACTTCCATTGTGTGAAATAGATTCAGCTTCTTTTAGTAAAATCTCGTTTTGAGAAAGTTTTCTGGAAGTTTCCTTTAACTCGGTAATATCTAAGCAAGTTCCAATAATCTTTTGGTCCTCGTTAATATACCTGCATTGAGCCAAAATATATCTTCGTTCTCCGTTCACCCATAAAACCTCGTACTCTGTATTGAATGAACTTTTGTTTCTAATTGCATTCTCTAACATGTTTTGGTATTCTGATCTAAAATCAGGAATTATCATGTTATACATTAATTCTAAACTTGGCGAGATTGAATTTGGCATGTAGCCAAAAATCTTGTAAAGAGCATCCGAAAAATTAATCTCTTTGGTTACAACATCTAAATCCCAACTTCCCATATTAGCCAATTTCTCGGCATGTTTTAATATGTTTTGCCTTCTTTCCAAATCCCGCTGAACCTTCTCTTTTGCTTTTATTTCTTCGTCCAGCACCATATTCATTTGGTGTTGCTTGGTGATGTTTCTAGCATAATTTAAACTGATTCCTAGCAAGGGCACTACGTAAGTGATGAATTTAAGAAACTGAGCAAAATTATATTCAATATCGAAATTCTTATAGAAAACCGACATATGTGCATCAGAAAAAATTGCAGGTATCATGCTCAGAATAAGCATCCGGAAGAAAATCCCGTTGTACAATTTTAATACCCGAGGCATCATTAGGCCTCCCCATATCAAATACAAAACAATACTAATTAACTCTAAAGGATGAGTAAAAAAAGCATCTCGAGTAATAAAAAAAGGCGAAATAGACTTTACATTTAACAAATAGAAAATTAAAGCAAAAGTTACCAAAACAAATATCCAACCTAAGGTCTTGATTAATCTTATTTTTTGAGCATCGGTTTTTAACTTATTTGATGAATTGTTGAGAATTACAATAGTTCCTAGAATAAGTAAACTGGCGTGAAGTATCCGGCTAAGAAACCAGCTAAAATAAATTGCTTCATCTGCATCAAGATTAATATCAAAAGCGCCAAGTATAATCAGTAATTGAACCATATCAAATACTGAAACACATACCATTAATAAACCCAATATTGGTGTAGCTACATTTCTTTTAACTCGAAAATCAATAAGGGTCAGGATACAGGTGAAAATCCCTACCGCAATGCTAAATATGATCCAAATAGTCGTGAAAGTTCTTCCAAGAATTAGTGTTGTAGAAACGTCTTGAGTAATTTTAGAAAATGATATAATTCGATAATCATTATAACTAATTTCAATCTCAAAAATAGCAAGAATAGTTGGAGCGATGCATATAATTAGAATTGCCCAAAAATATCCAAATGGGACATTAAATCCTTTCTTTTCTTTACCAACTGCTATGCTTTTTAACGCCACGTTTTCTTTGTAGATTTATCCTAAATTCATTGCTTTCATTTTATTATAAAGCGTTTTTCTATCAACATTTAAAATCTGAGCAGCTTTTGTTTTATTGAAATTAACTTCTTTTAAAACTTTAAGAATAGTTTCGTATTCCGCCTCCAAAGCAGTGTTTTTTAAATCTAGTTTTCTTTCTTTTATCACCCCTCCAGATAATGAGTTACTTTCCATAGCACTCTCAAATGCTGATACTTTTGAATGTGTGGAAATTTCGAGAGGTAAAGCTTTAATTTGAACTAAATCACCTTCACTCAATAATACCGCTCTTCTCATTACATTTTTCAATTCCCTAACGTTTCCGGGCCACGGATATGTTAAAAGACAATCTTCAACTTCAGAAGAGAATCCTTTTAAATCCTTATCTAATTCTTGGTTTGCTGAATTTAAAAAGTATTCAGCAAAAGTCATAATATCTTTCTCCCGCTCTCTTAAAGGAGGCATGAATATTCCAAACTCGTTAAAACGATGGTATAAATCTTCCCTAAACCTTCCTTTAGCAATGGCATCTATTAAATTCTCATTCGTTGCTACTATAATTCTTACGTCTAAATCAATTTCTTTGGTAGAACCAATTCTTTTCACTTTTCTCTCTTGTACCGTTCTTAATAATGCAGCTTGAATTTCATAGGAAAGATTTCCAACCTCATCAAGAAACAAGGTACCCTTATTGGCCATTTCGAAATGACCAATTTTAGTATATAAAGCTCCTGTAAAAGATCCTTTTTCATGACCAAAAAACTCAGACCCGGCTAATTCTTTTGTTAAAGAACCGCAATCCATTGCCACAAATGGATGATTCCTTCTTGGGCTTTTCATGTGAATACCTTTGGCTACAGATTCTTTACCCGTTCCACTTTCGCCCATTAAGATAACACTATAATTAGTTGGTGCAACCAAGTCAATCTGTCTCATTAATTCCTTTGCAGCAGAACTTTGACCTACAACATAATCTTCTTGCTCATTGGGCTGTTTCTTAAACTCTTTGTTTTTTGGTCCATCGGAAACAGATTCAAGATTATCCATTTCCTCATTTAAAACTTGCTGGATTTCGATAGCTTTATTAATGGTATTTAAGATTTCATCTGGATATAGTGGTTTGGTGATGTAATCATAAGCGCCTAATTTAATGAGCTCAACCGCTAACTTAATATCAGAATAGCCAGTAATAATAATTACGCCAGTTCTTGGGTATTTAAGCTTTATTTTCTTCAAGATTTCACGACCATCTGTGTCTTCCAATCTAAAATCACAGAGAACCAAATTGAAGCTTTCTGAGTCTAAAATTTCAAATGCGGTCGAACCAGAAGTAGCTGTTTTTACATCAAAACCACTTTTGGAAAGAAACCTTGAGAGCAACAACCCAATATTTACTTCGTCATCTATAATTAAGATTCTTTTCATTAATTAGGCTGTTTTTTTAAAGCTTAAGCTTAGGTATCTTCATCTTAAAGCGAATATAATTATTTATTTTAAATGGGAAAAACTTTCTACATAATAAACTTAAAAGATATTAAAATAACTCAAAATAAATTTAATCTCTTTTAAAATTCGCTTTCCGCTTTTCTAAAAATGCAGCCACTCCTTCCTTAAAATCATCGGTTCCAAAACAGTTTCCAAACTCTTCGATTTCAACTTCAAAACCGTTTATAGATGAATCTAATGAGGCATTTATAGCAGTTATTGCAGCTTTAATTGCTTTTGGCGATCTACTCAAAATCTTTTTCATCATGCCTTCACTTGTTGCAAGCAAATCTACTAGTGGAACTACCTGATTAACTAATCCAAAACTCAAGGCACTTTCTGCATTGATCATATCTGCAGTCAAAATCATTTCCATCGCTTTCCCTCTTCCGACCAACTGTGTTAGTCTCTGAGTACCCCCATAACCAGGAATTAAGCCTAATGTAACTTCTGGCAAACCTAATTTAGCATTTTCTGATGCAATTCTGATTTGGCAGGCTAACGTCAGTTCTAAGCCCCCGCCCAAAGCGAAGCCATTGATAGCTGCTATAACCGGTTTGGGACTATTTGCTATTAAATCAAAAACTTTATCATGACCTTGCTTAGCTAAAACCTTACCCTCTTCGTTATTATAAGAAGAAAACTCAGAAATATCGGCGCCTGCTACAAAAGCTTTTTCGCCAGCACCTGTAATAATAATTCCTCCTATTTCAGCATCATTTTGAGCATTGGAAATAGCATCATTCAACTCATCTAAAGTTGGTTTATTAAGTGCATTTAGTTTGCTTTCTCTATTAATTGTAATCCAAAGAATTTCTTCCTTTTTATCAACTAAAATATTCTCATACTTCATCTATACCTTGATTTAAAAATTCCTATTTACTTTCACCCAATTTTTGATGTAATTGGCTATTTCTGTTGTTGGAGTTCCTGGAGTAAATAGTTGACCCACCCCTAATTTCATCAGTTCTTTATGGTCACTTTCTGGAATAATTCCCCCTCCTGTGACCAAAACATCATCCATTTTTTTCTCCTTAATTAACGCCATGATTTTTGGAAAAACTGTCATATGTGCTCCTGAAAGTATCGAGATACCAATAGCGTCAACATCCTCCTGTAAAGCAGTATTAACTACCATTTCTGGAGTCTGCCTAAGTCCGGTGTAAATCACCTCCATTCCAGCATCTCTTAAAGATGTTGCAATAATTTTAGCTCCACGATCATGTCCGTCTAAACCAACTTTTGCAACCAAAACTCTAATTGGTCTTTTAAATTCCTTTTCCATTTTACCGAACAAAATTTATAATCAGGTTAAAAACAAAAGTAACAAGAAATTTGATTTATACGTTTTGCCAATAACAAACGTATATTCAGTTGCTATTTAAATTCATGAAAAAGTTAAAATTCCGCTTTTTAGTTTGTCTGTTATTTTATGGTGTTTATGCTTTCGCCGATAGGAGGCCTAATAACCTAGAAAAATCAACAATTATAGAAAACGCGTTTCATCAGCAAAATTTTTTAATCGGTGAATATTTAAATTTTTCAAATCCTGATCGATGGATTTATTCAGGGCTGAGCCTTCTTGATAAGAATATTTACTTTAGTAGCTATCCTCAATTATCACGTGAATATTTCAATTATAGCTACATTTCTGATAAATTTATTCTCAAAAATACGCTCTCTCAACATGCAGTAGTCAATAAGATATCGGGCCTAATGAAAGCTTACGATGGCAACTATAATGACGCACTACCTTATTTCCTTTCTGGTTTGAATGATTTCACCTTCCTAAAAGATTCTGATGAAATAGTTATTCTATCACAAAACTTATCAAAATTATATTTTTTAAAAAATGATTTTGAGACCTCCATGAGTCACATTAAAAGGAGTGAGCAATATTTTAGAAAAGCTAATAAAAAAGTCAACCTAACTGATATTCTTTTGTGGAAAACTCAAATATATTTAAGTTTAGGAAAATTAAAAGAAGCTGAATTATTGATATTAAATAGAATTCTTTTAATGCAACATGATAAAAATCAGGAGCAACAGTGCTATTACATTTTAGGAAAGATATACCTCCAAAATAAACAATATACACAAGCAAAATGGTTCTTTATACAAGCTGACGAATTAGCTCGAAAATTAAATAACACTGAAAAAAGAGTGCAAGCATTATTATTTTTGGCAAAAGTTAAGAACGCTATTAAAGATTATTCGTTAGCTGAAAAAGATTTATTTTTAGTAAAAAAGTTATTACTAAACATTCAATCGAGCTATAAACTAGACTTATATTTAGAAAGCGCTCAAACTTATTCTTATCTTGCCATTGAAAACAAAGTGTCTGAAAACAGACACAAATTTGACTTATTTAAAAAACTATTCCTTCCCTAAAACCTTATATAATAGTTATTCGCTAGGAATATCAATTACTCAATTATAACTTCTAAATGTATATTATCATTTTCTTTATCACACATTGGTTCCTTTCTCTTTTTGTGCAAACATTCTTTTTACATCGCTATGCTTCACACAAAATGTTCAGCATGAATCCCTTTTGGTATCGTTTCTTTTATATATTAACTTACATTGGACAAGGCGCATCGTACTTAAAACCAAAAGCTTACGCTATTATGCACCGCATGCACCATGCGTTTTCCGATACTAAAAAGGATCCTCATTCTCCGCATTTTTTTGAAGATGTTTTCCAAATGATGTGGAATACACGTGGTCAGTATGTTATTTATGAAAAAGATTTACAAGAGCCTGAACCGCAATTTAGAGGCGAATATCCCGAGTGGAAGTTCATTGATAATTTAGGAACATCAATGGCTTCAAGAATTATTTTTTCTACAGCTTATTTCGGATTTTATTTAATTTTCGCCACCCAATGGTGGATGTGGTTATTGCTTCCTTTCCATTTTGTAATGGGTCCTTTGCATGGTGCAGTAGTAAATTGGTGCGGCCATAAATACGGATATTCTAATTTTGATAATCAAGACAAATCTAAAAACTCAACTCCTTTCGATTTTTTAATGTTGGGAGAATTATTTCAAAATAACCATCATAAGTTTCCAAATAGCCCAAATTTTGGTAAAAGATGGTTTGAAATAGATCCAGTATATCCAATTATGAAAGTAATGCATTGGTTAAGAATCATCAGATTTAGAAAAGCTTGATTTAGGGCACCTTCAAAGGCTTTTCACTATATCTTTTTTTTAATTATATAATTCCTGGCTTCAAAAAAAAGGATGACATTCCATTCCTTAATGCAAAACCTACTTATCAATTAAATTTTAAACCTTAGCCCATTTCGGTATTTAGTTCAAAATCATCGTTAAGATAAAATTAACAAAACATCATTAATTAAATTAAATGTTGTAATTAATAAAAATTATATGCTCTTTTGCGATAGAAAACAGGTTAACTCCCTGATAGCTAAAGAAAATGAAACAAACTCATCTACATACAGACAAGTGCATTGCTTCCTTAAAGGAAAAGTCGCTTGCTATGTTTATTTGTTTACCTTCTGCAAGAACAATCTCTTTACGACGACGACCCCTATACATTCCCAGATTTTGATTAATCTGAGAATATTCTAATCTATTGACCATCATGGATGGTTCCCTTAAAAATTTATTGTTTATTAAACATGTGGATTGAATTCCACTCAAGATAAATGCATACTCACGATTTTAACATATTAGTTGCCAGCCTACAGCATGTAGGATATGCAGAAACCATTTGTGATGAAATGGCAGAGTCTGCCAAGGCCCGTGGAACCGGGATTGCTAAACGTTCACCAGAATATATTGCCAATAAAATGCTGGAAGGTAAGGCTGTGATTGCTTTACATAAAGATGCTACTTGGGCAGGGTTTTGTTATATCGAAACTTGGAGCCATGGAGATTTTGTGGCCAATTCCGGTTTAATTGTTAATCCGATTTATAGAAAAGCTGGTTTGGCAAAAGCTATCAAAACTAAAATCTTTGAGCTTTCTTGTCAGAAATATCCTAATTCCAAGATTTTTGGTTTAACAACCGGCTTAGCCGTGATGAAAATCAATTCTGATTTAGGTTACGAACCCGTGACTTATTCTGAATTGACACAGGACGAGAATTTTTGGAAAGGTTGCCAGAGTTGCGTAAATTATGATATCCTGATGAGCAAAGGCCGACAGAATTGTATGTGCACAGCAATGCTTTATGATCCTGAAGAAAAGAAATCTTTAGAAGAGGAACGATTTAAACAAATCACCAAAAAGGCAAATTTATTACAGCGAATTGAAGTC
>JAHJVW010000054.1 GCA_018828585.1 Bacteroidota bacterium | reverse complement strand
TTTCAAATAAATTAATAAAAAATATTTTTTTTATCTTATTACAGTTTTTCAATTCTTATAAAGATTGATTAATAACTAATCAGCTATTTCCAATTTTGCGATCTTACCCTTTGATCCTACAAAATAAACGCAATTACCTCCTCTTCTGCAAACATAATAGCTAGAATCAACCATTTTCTTCCATTTTCTTCCATTATCAATGGAGTAATCGGTTCCATTATCTCCAACAGTAATCAATAACCCGTGATGAATAGAAACGATACAAGAACGATGGCCTAAAGGTGGCACTTCAGCTGTTTCCCATTGATGAGTTTTTGTATTTAAAAAAGCATAATTTTTATCTCTCAAATTAGGTTTGGTATAATCACCACCTACAATATAAACTCCTTTTTTATTTACATCTATAGAAAACGCTCCTTGAGTGGATTGCCCTTGAAGAATTGGGATATTTTCAGTTTTAAAAGTTGAGCCACCATCCTCGGAAATAAATAATCTAGATTTTGTTCCTCCTGAAATAATATATAACTTACTTTTAAAAGCCCTTATTCCAGTACCAGATGCGGCAAAGGATGCCTCGCCTTCAGAAAGTTTAATATTTGTCTTTTCTGAAATATTTTCCCAATTTTCTCCTCCGTCAGTTGTTTTTAAAATGGTCATCAAACCATTTATAGGATCCCCATAAACAATACCTACATTTTTGTTTAAAAACTCGATACCGTCTAAAAAAATACTTGGATGACTATTTTCATAGACTTTTACCCAGCTGATTCCTCCATCAATAGTTTTTAAAATATAAGCTGGTGAACCTATGCCTACAATCATAGCTTCTTTACTAGAAAATGCTTTAATAGATCTGAAATCTATTTTTTCAAACCCTTTTATTTGTTGCCAATCAAAATGTTCTCCATCAATTGTTTTGGCTATCCAACCATTACTACCACTTGCCCAAACTATTTTTTGGTTAACAACTGAAAGCCCCCGAAAAGTTGTAGGTTTCCCACTATCTAAAGGAATAATCTTTAAAGACTGAGCCGAAGCATTTGTGTAAAAAGCTAAGGCTAGGATAAATAATTTGCTATATAAATTCAAAATTTTCTATTTTACTCTCGTCCAATTATCGGTTCTTCCAATTATAGCTATCCCTATATAGCCTCTTACATTTAATTTATCATTACCATTGAGTGTTAATTTGCAGCTGTAGGTTTTTCCTGATTTTGGATCATAAATTGTCCCATCGTCCCAAGCACCATCATTATATTTGAACCCTTTTAAAATTTCCAATCCCCAAATAGGTCTCGTCTTTAAATTATCCTCTGGATTTTTAACATCCGTTTTTGCTTTTCCATCTTCATTATTAGGATTTTTCAACCAAACAATTTTTCCGTTAAACTCATTTCCCTTTTTATAAATCTGGATTTGTGCTTCCTTATCTTTATTAAACCATTTTCCGACAACAGCATCTGCAGATTGCGCAAACGTACTTATGCTTAAAAATATCAATCCCATTAAAAAAAGTAATTTTTTCATATTTCGAATTTTAAAATTGGTATCCTAAAATAGGTTTAAATTTTAGTAGAAAGATATTTTAATTTTTAAATTTTTACGATAAATAATCATGGCATCGTTATGGATAATTAGGTATAATTACTGTTAAGCTTAAATTAACCTGAAATGATAAAACAATTTATATATACAATCCTATTAATATCAATATTTTATACGTCTTGTAATAGCTTAGATAACAAAACTACAGAAACAATGATATTAAGCGATTCATCCATTAACGACACATTCGTTACACAAGATAAGGTTAAAACTGAAAGTCAGATAGCAGATTCTCTTCCGAAGATAAGTCCGAAAAATATGATTAATTACGCAAAATCTTTAACTGGTACCCCCTATTTATATGGTGGAACAGATCCTCAAAAGGGATTAGATTGCTCTGGATTTATTACCAATGTATTCAATCACTTCGATATAAAAGTGCCTAGAAGTTCAGTGGACTTTACAAATTATGGAACTGAAGTGTCTTTTAAAGATGTCAAACCTGGAGATTTAATTCTTTTTACCGGTACAGACAGTACAATACGCGTTGTTGGACATATGGGTATTATACTCCAAACTCAGGATACTATTAAATTTATTCAATCTACCTCAGGAAAAGCTTACAGTGTAACCACTACTCCACTGAATAAATATTATCAGGGAAGATTTGTGAAAATAATCAGAATAGGAAATTAAAGAACCCGAGGAGCAGGAGTAGTTATATAAACTCTTCTGGTAATATTCAAATACTGCACAAAGCAATACATCTACTATTTCAAACACTGCCTTTCCTATTTTATGGTTTTAGTTTTACTATTATTACCACAAGTTTGATAAAAATTAAACTTAAAACTATGAAAAAGATAATCTTCACCTTTCTAAGCTTCATTGTTACGCTACCTGTAATATATGCTCAAAAAGGCATCAACTTTTCAAGCAAGTATGCCGCCGGAGGAAAACTGCTCATTTGTGTGGATAGTTCAGCCAAAAACGTATTTTATAATAATGTATTCCCTAATCAGCCTCATACATCCTTTAATTATTTACCTGAAGTAAACAATGTAAGCATCCAAATTTATTTTAGAAAGGAAGATAGTGTACAGCAATATCGATACACTATTTTAGTCGATAATAAACCGATGGTAGTAAACCAATCTTTCAAAAATGAGCAAATGAAAGATATTAAAATGCCAGAAATATATAGATCTACAAGCATTGGTATTTTCCCTATAAAAGGCAAAATCATAACAATATTAGTTTATAACATCGAGAAACCGCTTGATATTTATAAATCTGTTTTTTATGGCAAGCCTATTCCAAAAGCGAAAATCAAAGGATTTGCAAAGCGTTTCAAAATTGACAAAGGTGTTGACTACAACTGGACAACCGACCCAAAAGATACCATTAACCTTGTTTTTACTGAAAAAGATGACGAGCTCACCATTGTAAAAGATAGATCTAATTTTGACTATCTATATTATACCTCCATTAAAGATAAGCAAACAAATGAAACGATTTTCGAATCAACTGCTTGGAAATATGGCGGCTTAGTTGAAGAACATGAATTTTTACCGTATATAAATATCGACAAAAACGTCTTTAAAAAGTCGGGAGATTATGAAATTATTATTCAACCATTAATTAAATGGACTGGTTGCATTAATTGCGATATTTCTAAAAAAGAAATAGAACAATATACAAGCAGATATCTACTTTCTATAACTTTAGATGAAGAAAACTATACCAAAAAAGAGCTTTTTACCTATACTATTATCATCGCATTTTCTACAAAAGGTTGCAAAGCTTCAACTTAACTCCATTCGTTCTCAATTAAACCCTCATTTTCTATTTAATGCACTATCAGGCATTCAAAATCTAATGAACAAAAACGAAATAGACAATGCCAATAATTACCTTTCCAAATTTGCCCGATTAACTCGAAACGTACTTGATGATAAAGAACTGATTAGTTTATCACAAGAAAAAACTTTATTAGACGATTACCTGCAAATGGAGCAATTACGGTTCGGCTTTAAGTACGAAATTAACTGCTTAGAAATGTTAGATTTAGATAACATAGAAATACCAAGTATGCTGTTGCAACCTTTTGTAGAAAATGCAGTGAAACATGGCATATCTCAAAAAGCTAACGATGGCAAAATTATCATCACTTTTATTAAGCAAGCAAATGATTTGGTCTTAACTGTTACTGATAATGGAAATGGATTTGACACAGAGAAAAAGAATAATGGTTTGGGTCTGCAATTAAGTGAAAGTAGAGTTGAACTCTTAAATAGTATTTATAAAGAAAATCGCTTTATTTTAGCTATAAAATCAACCACTAAAGGCACTAAAATAAGCCTATCCTTAAGCGATTGGATTTAATATAATGAAGGCAATTTTAATAGATGACGAAATTTCCAACTTAGAAAACCTACAGACTTTGCTCGAAAGGCACTGTCCGCAGGTAACTATAATGGCAACAACACAAAATGTATGTGATGCGGTTGATGCTATTGAAAAATATTTACCTGATTTAGTGTTTCTAGATATTCAAATGGGCGAGCAAACAGGTTTTGATGTGCTAAAACTGCTTCCAAAGCGTAATTTCGAAGTTGTTTTTGTCACTGCTTACGACCAATATGGAATACAAGCTGTGAAATTTGCTGCCTTAGATTATCTTTTAAAACCTATTGATATTGAAGAGTTGAAGACTGCGGTAAATAAAGCCGAACATAAATCGACCACAAAAATACAAAATCTACAGCTCGATTTTTTACTGCAACAATTAAAAAAGCCAGAAACTAATATTAGCAAAATTGCTCTTCAGATGCAAAGCGAAATAAGGTATGTTAATTTATCAGAAATTATACGTTGCGAGGCCGACAATACATATACCCACTTCTTCCTTTCGAATGATGAAAAAATATTGGTTTCTAAATCACTTAAAGAATATGCGGATTTGCTGCGCCCAAACGGATTTTTAAGAACTCACCAAAGCCATTTAGTAAATCCAAAATTTGTAAAAAGCTGGTTAAAAGAAGACGGTGGTATTCTACTATTAATGTCTGGAGAAAAAATACCAATTTCTAAACCTAATAAAGACACTGTAAAACAAGCCTTGAAACAGTTATAAGCTATAAGGCTTTATTAGCTTCTTCATTTAACATCTGCATATCATACCGCTTTCATCGAATAACATACCTAAGACTAAAATCATTTTTTTCAAAGAGACATATATTGGTCCGAGCTACTAAAAATGAGGAAAATAAGTTTAAAGTTGTACCCGAGAGCAGATTCGAACTGCCACGCCCTTGCGAGCGCCAGCCCCTCAAGCTGGTGCGTCTACCAATTTCGCCACCCGGGTTTGAGAGAATTCAAATATATGTTATAATTGATAATTAGATAAAATTAAATTTCAAAGCTCAAGCCATCATAAGCTAAATGAATCCCCTTAGGTAATTCTTGAGATGTTTCATCATGTTTGCCTAATTTGTGGCTAATATGCGTAAAGTAGGTATGCTCTGCTCCTATTTCTTGAGCAAAATCAATGGCTTCTGTTAATGTAAAATGAGAGATATGCTTTTCTTTTTGAAGTGCATTAAGTACTAAAATTTTCGAACCTTTAATTTTCTCCTTTTCTGTTTCCGGTACTGTTTTAGCATCTGTAATGTAAGTAAACTCTCTAATCCTAAAGCCCAACACTGGCAATTTATAGTGCAATACTTCTATGGGCATCAAATCAATATCTCCAATAGAGAATGAATCTAATCCTATATTATGGAGATTTAAAAGTGGAATTCCAGGATATTTAAAATCAGAAAAGATGTAGTAAAACTCTCTTTTTAGCGCTTCTTGAACTTGTAGATTTGCATAAACTTCCATAGCAGATTGTTGCTTGTAGTTGAATGCCCTAACATCGTCTAAACCTGCAACATGATCTTTATGCGAATGTGTAAAAACAACCGCATCTAATTTTTGAACATCCGCCCTTAACATCTGATACCTAAAATCTGGACCGGTATCAATCACTATCGTTTTTTCATCAGATTCAATAAGAATACTGCTTCTTAACCTTTTATCCTTAGGATTTTGAGAAGTACAAACCTCGCATTTACAAGCAATTACTGGCACACCCTGAGAAGTCCCTGTTCCTAAAAAAGTGACTTTCAAAATGTAATGCTGGTTTGCTTAAGTGAATAATAGAATGCTTTGTTTTTTTCTGAAAGTAACGAATCGTCCAAGTCTATTAACTTTAAAAGCTCAATAATGGAGATAATCTTACTCTCCAGATTAGAGAATTTATTAATCACAACTATCTTATTACTTTCCATCATACAGGCTCCAGTTTTAAAATTTCCTTTCTCATACCTTACGCTATAACCAACCTCCTTTAATAAGGTTTCAAGTTTTTCTAAAGTATGATTTGTAAAAGAAATCTGCATGTATGAGTATATGAATTATCTTAAATCAACTACGTCTACTCCTGGGTGTTTAGAAGCATCAAAAGTAAAAAACGCATCGTCCACTTTTACATTTGGTGTAAAAGATTTAATATAGTAAGTGTATGTATTCCCATTCTTGTCATAAACGATGATATTGGAAATCTGCTTTGCTAATTTATCAATTCTAAGTTTGACTTTAGAAAAAGAACGATTTTGTAAAGGAGCTAACTCTATATTTTGGTAAACTTTACCACTTGATTTGGTATCTCCTAAATAGACATATTTAAAACCTTTCTCGTACATGGTAAATATTTTAGCCGGATTTAAAGCATCAGAGCTGTTATCAATCTCACTAATCTGTACTTCATTATCATTTTTCAAATAAGTCCACTGTACTTTACCGTCAGAAATTAGTTCTTGTTCGCCTAAATTTACTTTGTATTTATTGGAAGAGGGTTTTACATATAAAGAGCCACTTTGAGTTTCGTTGATATTAGTTTGTGGATTCTTTAGCGTAAAACTAAAATCAGTTTTAACCATAGCATAAGAACGATATTTTTTACTTACACCACTTAAAATTGCTTTTGCCTGAGCATCGGCCTGAGCCATAACATCTCCGCCGAAAGCAATCAATAAAAACAACAAACTCCAAATCTTTCTATTTTTCATATTTAAACTTTTTTATCCAGGGTAGACAAGAACTGTTCCAAAGCGTACTCATCTGGTATCAGCACTTCCCTGGCTTTACTTCCTTCAAATGGACCAACAATCCCTGCTCCTTCTAACTGATCAATAATTCTTCCTGCTCTGTTATAACCCAATTTAAGCTTTCGCTGGATGAGTGAGGTAGAACCTTGTTGATGCATGACAATTAAACGAGCCGCATCCTCAAACATTGCATCTCTATCGCTCGGATCAAAATCTTTTAAACTTCCGCCATCACCATCATCGCCTACATATTCTGGCAATTCATAGGCTGATGCATAACCTCTTTGTGAACCAATAAATTCGGTCACTCTATCTACTTCTGGCGTATCCACAAATGCACACTGCAAACGAATCAGATCACTACCAGTAGATAAAAGCATATCTCCTTTCCCAATCAATTGATCGGCACCACCTGTATCTAAAATAGTTCTTGAATCAATTTTCGAGGTTACCCTAAATGCTAGTCGAGCTGGAAAATTGGCTTTTATAGTTCCAGTAATGATATTTACAGATGGTCTTTGTGTAGCCAAAATTAAGTGTATTCCAATTGCTCTAGCTAATTGCGCTAAGCGAGCGATGGGCGTTTCTATCTCCTTACCTGCGGTCATCATTAAATCGGCAAACTCATCAATAATCAAAACTATAAACGGTAAAAATTTATGCCCATTATTAGGATTAAGCTTACGCTTGATAAATTTCTCGTTATATTCCTTTAGGTTTCTCACCCCAGCGTCTTTCAATAAATCATAACGCTGATCCATTTCAATACAAAGAGAGTTTAAGGTATTGATTACTTTTTTGGTATCTGTTATAATGGCTTCTTCTTCGCCAGGTAATTTAGCTAAAAAGTGTCTTTCGATTTTCTTAAAAACGGAGAGTTCTACTTTTTTTGGATCTACCAAAACAAACTTAAGTTGTGAAGGATGCTTCTTGTATAATAGGGAAACCAAAATGGTATTAATCCCAACCGATTTTCCTTGACCAGTTGCACCAGCAACTAGCATGTGCGGCATTTTTGCTAAATCGGCAATAAAAACTTCATTAGAAATAGTTTTACCCAATGCAATTGGCAAATCCATCGTGGTATTTTGGAATTTCTCGGTCGCGATGATGGAACGCATCGCTACCATTTCTGGATGTTGATTTGGGACTTCTATTCCTATCGTTCCTTTTCCTGGCATTGGTGCAATAATCCTGATTCCTAATGCCGCTAAGCTTAATGCAATATCGTCCTCTAGGTTCTTAATTTTAGAAATACGAACTCCAGGAGCTGGAATAATCTCATATAAAGTAACCGTTGGCCCAATAGTGGCTTTAATCTTATCAATTTCAATATTGTAGTTATTTAATGTTTCTACAATTTTATTTTTATTGGCTTCCAATTCTGTTGAATCAACAGAAATCTTATTAGAACCATATTGTTCTAAAAGATCCAAAGTTGGATTTTTATAAGAAGCTAAATCTAAAGTTGGATCATAAGCTCCAAACTGATCTACTAATCCTTCTGATTTTAATTCCTCTTCACTTTTGGTGTGCTCAATTGTTAACTCCAAATCTTCTTGAATCTCGGGTTTGTTATCTTTATCTACATTATTAACCACTTCCTCAAAACCATTATCTGTAAATTTTTCTTCAATAAGTTGATCTCCAAAAGATTCAACCACCTCCATCTCTTCTATTTTAGATCTACTAGGCAGCTGCTCGTTGATCAATTTATTTCTTAAAGGCAATTCTGCAACTTCCGGCAAATAATTATCTTCTAAAATTTCATTTTCTTCATCAATATTTTCTAATTCATCATTTTCAATGATGATTTTCTTTTTCCTTTCCGGAAGTTTGAAATCAATATTATAGGCAATAATTAAAAAAGTTAAAGCAGCAAAAATTAGTAAACTGGCAACACCAACATATCCTATTTGGGCGCCCAATAACTGATTGGTATAAAATCCAAACTCTCCTTCCAGATAATGAGGATAATCTGTTATAAAGGCATGTACAAAAGCCAAAGCGATAGAGGTGAAAACCAAAATAAAGAAGGAATAACCTAGCGTCTTTGGAATAGAGAGTAATTTAACTTTAAATAATAGGCGATATCCAATGACAATCAATACAAAAACAAATATGAATGAAGCAACACCAAACCATTCATAAATGAATTGATGAGATACCAAAGCTCCTAATTTACCTGCCCAATTTTGGATGTTTGGATCAATTGTAGCATTAGACTTAAGTTCTTCTAAGGTTTTAAACAGATTACTCCAGCCGCCGTTCGCATCAATCACGTAGCTTTGATCATCTTGCCAAGTAATTAAATAAGAAGTAAATGCTACCAATAAATAAAGTGCTATTAACAATAAAAAAAGACCTATAATTTTAATAGCTCTATCATTGTTGAAATTAAACTTGGGAAAACCTTCCCCTTCTTTTTTTACCATTTTCTTTTTAAACGGCTCCGAAGTTTGATTGGAATCTTCTTTGAATGTGTTTGCTTTGAATTGATTTCCTCTTACAGGCATTAGCTCTTTAAATTTTCAGAAACAAATATAAATTAATGCTAAGGTAGATGCTAAAAATAATTTAGCTAATTCTAAATTAGTAGGAACTTAATGCTTAAGGTAAATTTCCTTAACTAGATTTACAAATAATTTATTGATATCAATAAAAAACCAGCTTAAACTTTTTATCGTTAATAATTACAACTTCATTGATATAGAGACGTGATGAATCTCTGATGATGTTTTAGGTTTTGATGGTTATACCCTGTTCTTTTGTTAAAGAACGGGGTTTT
>JAHJVW010000005.1 GCA_018828585.1 Bacteroidota bacterium | reverse complement strand
ATAAAAACATTAATTATATGAGCTAATATTTTTAATAACATAAGAATTTAGCGACTTTTAACATTTAAAAAACCCATAATGATAGATGATTTAGATAAAAATCTGCGCAAAATTTATATTTAGATTGAAATTATTTTTTTTAAAATAAAAAAAGCCCCCAAATAGGGAGCTTCTTATAGTAAATTTTCAATAAGGTTTTTACTTACCTACATAATATTTTCTAGCTTCAGGAAGATACTTTTTAATATCCGATATTCTTGTAGCATCACTCGGGTGTGTACTCAAAAACTCAGGAGGTGCTTGACCATTTGCTTGAGCAGCCATTCTTGTCCAAAAGTCTAACGCACTTTGAGGATTATAACCTGCCATTGCCATAAAAGTCAAACCTAATCGGTCTGCTTCAGATTCCTGCTTTCTAGAATTAGGTAATAAAACTCCTGCTTGTGCACCGATTCCAAAAAGCTGATTAAAAGTTTGACTATTAATTGCAGCACCTAATAAAGACCCTACACCTTGCGCAATCATTGCCTGAGAATACCGCTCATTTGAATGTTTAGCCACTGCGTGAGCAATTTCGTGTGCCATAACTGTCGCTAAACCAGCATCTGTTTGAGTTATTGGCAAAATACCTGTATAAACCGCTACCTTACCCCCGGGCATACACCAAGCATTCACCTCTTTACTTTCAATCAAATTAAATTCCCATTGGTATCCAGCAGTTTGATCTGCATAACCATTATCTTTTAGATATTTGGTTACTGCAGAAGCAATATTTGAACCTACTTCTTTGACTTTCCTACTTTGAGCAGAATTGTTTACAACTTTAGTGGATGGCGCACTAAGAAATTCTCTGTAACTCTGTGCCGCCATTTGCTGCATTTCTGCATCACTAACTAAATTAGCTTGTCTTCTTCCTGTAAGTGGAACGGTTGAGCAAGCCGCTAAAAACATGGTAAAGACAATGAGTGATGTCTTTTTAAATTTTTTAATCATAGCATTTTTTATAAAGTTTGTTTCTTTTTAAACAGATTTACTTTAGATTCTTTACCTCTTAATAATCTTTCGATATTCTTTTGGTGGGTAACCAAAATTAAGATGCAAATACACATGCCATAAATTACAATTGCTTTTACCGAAACCTGATAAATAAAAATCACACTAAAAGTGAATGTAAATCCCGCAGAAATAGAACTTAAGGAAACATATTTGGTCAGTAAAAGAACAATCAGAAATACCAAGACACAAAGTAAAGCTGCTGGCAAGTGAACTGCCAAAATCATACCAAATAGAGTGGCTATGCCTTTACCTCCTCTAAAACCTGCAAATACAGGAAATAAGTGTCCCATAACTGCTACTATACCTAATGCCAATTGATAATTTACGTATTGAATAGAATGCTCTGGACCCGTAACGGATAAGCCAATAAAGAAGGCAAGGTTGGTCGCTGTCCAACCTTTAAAAATATCTATCAACATTACGGGGATACCTGCTTTCTTTCCTAAAACTCTAAAAGTATTGGTTGCTCCTGCATTCCCGCTGCCATATTCCCTCACATCTATACCATAAAAAGCTTGCCCAATCCAAACTGCAGTTGGGATAGAACCAAATAAATAAGCTGTAATTAGTGCCCCAATTGAATAAACTGATATCATGAAGCTTTCTTATTTTAATTGAGTGTGTTCCAAAATACTAAAATGATTTTCGTTTATGATTATAAAACAGCCTTTAAACTCATATCTAAACTTTTAATAGAGTGCGTTAATGCGCCCATAGAAATATAATCTACACCACATTTTGCATATTCTAAAGCATTTTCTGATGTTATTCCTCCAGAAGCTTCAGTAATAAAACGTCCATCTATCAAGTTAACTGCCGCTCGTAATTCTTCAAATTTAAAATTATCAAGCAATATTCTATCAACTCCGCCAATATTTAAAACTTCCTCCAGCTCTTTTCTATTTCTTACCTCTATTTCTATTTGAATATTCTTTTGATGAATCTTTACATAATCATTGGTTGCTTGAATAGCTTTAATAATTCCACCTGCATAGTCGACATGATTATCTTTAATCAATATCATATCATACAAACCAAAGCGATGATTTACACCTCCGCCAATTAAAACGGCTTGTTTTTCTAAGAATCTTAAATTGGGAGTGGTTTTTCTGGTATCCAAAACTTTCGTGGGAGTGCCTGATAGTAAGTCAACTATTTTACGAGTGGTCGTGGCTATACCACTCATTCTTTGCATTGTATTTAAAACTAAACGCTCGGCAATCAAAATCGATCGAGAATTTCCAAAAACATAAAAAACTATATCTCCAACATGAACCAAAGCGCCGTCTTTTATTAAGACTTCTACTTTTAAATTTTCATCTACTACTTTGAAAATTTCCAAAGCTATTTGAATTCCGGCTATAATACCTTTTTCTTTAACTAGAAGTTTGGCTTTTCCTGATGCATTGGAAGGGATGGTGGAAAGCGAAGTGTGATCACCATCGCCTAAATCCTCTTTTAAAGCACTCTTAATGAACTGATTTAATAATTCCTTATCCAAAGTTTATTTTTTTAGTGCTCAAAAATATAAACTTTTCCTTTTCTTACTCTTTATTTTCCTCAATTCTTATTTCTGAAATGGTAAAATTACCACCAGCATTCTTGAGTTCGTAACTAATCCTGAAGTTTCCTTTAGAGGTATTTAATGTAATGACTCCGAATTTATAATTGGAGTTAGAAACTACTTTATGAATTACTTTGGCTCCGATTGGTGGATGTTTTGCGAAAAACTCTTTTAAGATTAATCCAGCTTGACTAGACGAATAAATATCTTCCTGATCTAAAATAGAAAGCTCAACTGTAGATGTAAAATACTCTGATATAGCTTTAACATCTCCATTTTTAAAATTATTGGCAACATCATCAATAATATCAAACGCAAATGAAAGTTTGCAAAGCATTAGAAAGAAGATAGTAAAGGGAACTTTCATTTTTTATTCTTTTTAAATTAAACCTCACAAATAATGCCATAAATTACATTTTTCACTTCCCTTTTACAAATCAAATCATTTGTTCTCGATCATAAATTTTATATTTGCTTTGTGAAAAGTAAAAAAGTTGCCCTTCTAATATTAGATGGCTGGGGTTATGGAAAAAATGACTCGTCAAATGCCATTATAGCTGCAAATACTCCATTTTTTGATAGCTGTTTAAAAAATTACCCAAACTCAAAACTTGAAGCATCAGGCGAGGCTGTTGGCTTACCTGCTGGTCAAATGGGCAACTCTGAAGTTGGTCATATGAATTTAGGAGCAGGTAGAGTGGTCTATCAAGAATTAGGAAGAATTCATAAAGCAGTTAAAGACGGTGACTTCAATACAAATCCAGTTTTAAAAGCTGCATTTAATTACGCAAAAAAGAATGATAAAAGTGTTCACTTTATTGGTTTAGTTTCTGATGGAGGCGTACATGCTCATACGTTACACCTAAAAGGTTTATGCGATGCTGCTAAATCATATAACCTAAACAAGGTTTACATCCATGCTTTTTTAGATGGAAGAGATACCGATCCAAATTCGGGAGTTGGTTATTTGAATGATATGAATAGCTATCTTAAAAACTCTGCCGGAGAAATTGTATCTGCAATTGGTCGTTATTATGCAATGGATAGAGATAACCGTTGGGAAAGAGTAAAATTAGCTTATGACTTGATGGTGAAAGGCGAGGGTGAAAAAGTGAGTGATTTAGTTAAAGGATTAGAACATTCTTACAATGCAGGCGTAACTGATGAGTTTGTAAAACCAATGGTTAAAACAAATGCTGATGGAGATCCAGTTGCTACCATCAAAGATGGCGATGTGGTGATTTGTTTCAACTTTAGAACGGATAGAGGCAGAGAAATTAGTATGGCTCTCACTCAAAAGGCATTCCCAGATCAAGGAATGAAGCCATTAAATTTACATTACGTCACCATGACTACCTATGATGAAACATTTCAAAATGTTCAGGTCGTGTTTACAAAAGACGATCTAGTGAATACCATTGGTGAAGTCTTGGCCGTTCATCATAAAAATCAAATCAGAATTGCAGAGACAGAAAAATATCCTCACGTTACTTTTTTCTTTTCTGGCGGCAGAGAAAAAGAGTTTGAAAATGAAAAAAGAATCATGATTCCTTCTCCAAAAGTTGCTACTTATGATTTGCAGCCCGAGATGAGTGCCAATGGAATTAAAGAAGCTATTCTGCCTGAATTAGAAAAAGGTTGGGCTGATTTTATTTGCTTAAACTTTGCAAATCCAGATATGGTTGGTCATACTGGTGTTTTTGAAGCGGTAGTGAAAGCAGTAGAAACTGTGGATGCATGTGCAAAAGAGGTGGTAGAAGTTGGTCAAAAGAATGGTTACTCTTTCATCATTATTGCCGATCATGGGAATGCGGATTTTATGGTAAATGAAGACGGCTCACCAAATACTGCTCATACTACCAACTTAGTGCCTTGTATCTTAATTGATAATGACGAGCATCAACTAAAAGATGGAAAATTAGGAGACATTGCACCAACAATATTGAAATTATTAGGCGTTAAAATACCTAAAGAGATGGAAGGAAACATCTTAATCTGATGCAAAATCTTTTATTAAAAGCTTTCCTAGTTGTTGTTTTATTTTCTTCGTGTTTTTCTAAGGTAAAAGAAACAAAACAATCCAAATTCTATTTCGATTTAAAAGGTTATTTCTCAAATTTAGCTACTACCTTAAATCAGCAAAATCCCGAGATAAATAAAACTGTATCAAAAAATGACCTTAAAGAAAGCAAACGAATTAAAATTTCGAATTGGAATGAGGAGTTAGCATTATTTATGGAGGCAGATATTAATAAACCTGCATGGAAAGACAGCTATACCAAAGATTCTAGTTCCACAAAAATTATTTATAAAAGTAATGATGCTGATTTAAAAACTCAAAAAATCGAAATTAGCTTGACTAATGGCAAACCCACTAGAATACACATTGAAACTTCTGCTGACAATTTACTTTATCAAACAAAAGAGAATCTAGATTTTTATCCAGATTCTCTTTACAGCATTCAAAAAAAACAGCATGTAGTTTTATTAGGGGGAAATAATTACCAAATTATTGGAAAAATGAATTAGTTTGATTTAATATCAACTAATAATTGTTTTGACTTATCTATTTGTGAAGAAATATCTCTTCTTCCATCGTTTGAATCTAAAACTCTTTGAAAATCTATTATGGATGAATTTATAGCATTCACAGCGACGGATTTATTGTAGATATCAGGAATTCTTTGACTTTTAAAAATTCCATAATCTTGATAAGCCAGCCCTCTATTTTGGTATAATTTTAAATCAGAAGGTGTCAAATCAATAGCGGTTGAAAAATCTTTAATAGCTCCTAAAAGTAGCTTCTCTCTTTCTGGAGATTTATAATCTTTTAAGGATTGACTTAATAAAACCTTTGCTTTTGCTCTGTAATAGTAGGCTGCAGTTTCAGTTGGTTTCATTTCAATCAACCTATCAAAAGAGTCTATTGCTTTCCTATATTCCGAAGCATGGAAATTTGAATACCCCATTAACCACAATACATTCATATTGCTGTTATCATTGGCGTAAGCTTTTTCAAAATAGTTAGCTGCAGTGCTAAATTCACCTCCCATCATGGCTTTTTGACCAAGTCGTTCGAAAGAGGATTGAGCAGATGCGGATCCATAAGTGATGGAGAGACTTGTTAAAATAATTAAAAATCGTTTTTTCATTGTGACTAGGAGTAAATCCTGAATTTCAAATCTAATATTTGTAGGTAATAACGCAACTATTTTATTATTATTTCTTTTTAAAAAGCTGACTTTATTTCAGCTAAATTTAACAAAAAGCAAAAACTTCCAGTAAAAGTCAGTAAAAATTGCCATAATTAGAATTGGCATAAACCTTGCAAAAATAGAGCATATTTCAAATACGCTACTTTTACAGTTAAGTTCTGTCAATATGGCGTTCAATCATAAAATAAATATATGAGTAATTTCGATAATTTCGATTTCAATCAAGCTTTACCATTAATCAACGAAGATACAGAGTTTTTTCCCTTAATGTCTCAGGAAGACGAGGAGGAAATGAACAATGAACAAACACCAGAAGTTTTAGCCATTCTACCTCTAAGAAACACCGTTTTATTTCCTGGAGTAGTTATTCCTATTACTGTTGGAAGAGACAAGTCTATCAAACTAATTAAAGACGCATACAGAGGAGACAAAACGATTGGTGTCGTTGCTCAAAAAGATGTCAATATTGAAGATCCAGAATTTACTGACTTAAATGCGGTTGGTACTGTAGCTGTTATTGTAAAAATGCTACAAATGCCTGATGGCAATACCACCGTAATTATTCAAGGTAAAAATAGATTTCAATTAGTTGAAGAAGTTCAAAACGAACCTTATATCAAAGCTACGGTAGTAAAATTTGAGGAAATCAGGCCAAAAGTCGATAAAGAATTTAAAGCTATGGTTGCCTCGGTAAAAGAGCTGGCTATGCAAATTATTCAGTTTTCACCTAACATTCCTTCCGATGCAGCTATTGCAATCAAAAATATAGAAAGTGTTTCTTTCTTAATCAATTTTATTTCTTCCAACATGAATGCTTCCGTTGCTGAAAAGCAATTGATGTTAGAAGTAGCTAATTTGAGAGATAGAGCCAATATGGTACTCAAACATTTAAGTACTGAATTACAATTATTAGAGCTTAAAAATCAGATTCAAAGCAAAGTAAAAGTTGATTTAGATAAACAACAAAGAGATTATTTCTTAAATCAACAACTAAAAACGATTCAAGAAGAGTTAGGTGGTAATTCACCTGACATGGAAATTGAGGACTTAAGAAAAAAAGGAAATAGAAAGAAATGGAGCAAAGACACTTCAACTCATTTCAATAAAGAACTGGATAAATTAGCAAGAATGAATCCAGCTGCTGCCGATTATTCTGTACAAATTAATTACTTAGAAGTTTTATTGGACTTACCATGGGAACATTTCACAAAAGATAATTTTGATTTAAAAAGAGCTGAAAAAATTCTGGATAAAGACCATTATGGTTTAGACAAGGTAAAGAAACGTATCATCGAGTATTTAGCTGTTTTGAAGTTAAAGCATAACATGAAAGCGCCAATCCTTTGCTTAGTTGGTCCTCCGGGAGTAGGAAAAACCTCATTAGGAAAATCTATTGCTAAAGCTTTAGGACGAAAGTATGTGCGTATGGCTTTAGGCGGAATTAGGGACGAGGCCGAGATTCGTGGTCACCGTAAAACATATATTGGCGCCATGCCAGGCAGAATTATCCAATCGATCAAAAAAGCAGGTTCATCAAACCCTGTTTTTGTTTTGGATGAGATTGATAAAGTAGGCAACGATTTCAGAGGCGATCCTTCATCGGCTTTACTAGAAGTTTTAGATCCTGAGCAAAACAATGCTTTTGCAGATAACTTTCTGGAATTGGATTATGACCTTTCGAACATCATGTTCATTGCAACTGCAAACTCACTAAGTAGCATCCAACCTGCACTTTTAGATAGGATGGAAATTATAGAAGTAAACGGATATACCATTGAAGAAAAAGTAGAAATTTCTAAAAAGCATTTACTTCCAAAACAAAGGGAACAACATGGTTTAAAATTGAAAGATATTGCCTTAAGACCGGCCATCATAGAAAAAATTATTGAAGATTACACTCGTGAATCTGGCGTACGTGGATTAGAAAAGACCATCGGCTCAGTAGTGCGTAGCGCTGCTACCAAAATTGCCATGGAAGAAGAATACATTCCTAATTTTTCTTACGAGGAGGTTCAAAAAGCTTTAGGCCCTGCCTATTTCGATAAAGATGCTTATGAAGGAAATGATGTTGCTGGAGTGGTCACAGGTTTGGCTTGGACATCTGTTGGTGGCGATATTTTGTTTATTGAAGCTAGCTTAAGTCCGGGTAAAGGAAAAATGACCTTGACCGGAAATTTAGGAGATGTAATGAAAGAGTCGGCAGTAATTGCTTTGGCTTACATTAGAGCACATTCAGAGGAATTGGGTATTGACCATCGCATTTTTGACCAATGGGATTTACATATTCACGTTCCTGCCGGGGCAACACCAAAAGATGGCCCTTCAGCTGGAATAACGATGTTAACGGCTTTAACTTCTGCTTATACCCAACGCCAAGTAAAACGCAACTTAGCCATGACAGGAGAAATTACGTTACGTGGGAAAGTTTTGCCTGTTGGCGGAATTAAAGAGAAAATATTAGCTGCTAAAAGAGCAAACATTAAAGAAGTGATTCTTTGTAAATCAAACGAAAAGGATATTTTGGAGATTAAAGCTGACTATATTAAAGACATGAATTTTCACTATGTGACCAACATGTTGAGCGTAATTGATTTGGCTTTATCTGATAAAAAAGTAAAGAATCATTTAAAAATCGAATATCGTGAAGAAGCTAAAAAACAAGAACACTATTGATTTTAGATATAAATAGTAAATTGAAGCCGAAAATATTTTCGGCTTTTTTTATGCAAAATCAATTTAAACTCATTGCCCTTTCTATTCTTTTATTAACTGTTTATCAAGGTTTTAGTCAAGCCAAAAACTATAAAAGCGAATTGGGTTTCAAAAGTGAAAACGACTCGTTTCTAGCTCTTGGTCAGGATAGATATTACACAAATGGACTCTTTATCCATTTTAGATCCGCCTCAAAGACTAAAAAAGATAATGATTCTTTGAAATTTACTAAGAAGATTTGGAGTGCCAGCATTGGTCAATATTTATACAATGCACAAACTGGTGCGGTGCCTAACATTAATTATGTCGACAGACCTTTTGCCGCTTATCTATATGGAGCCGTTGGATTACAGCTTTTAGACCATCATGAGAATAGCGGTCGTTTGACGCTTCAAGTGGGAACAATTGGCCCATCTGCTCTAGGCGAAGAAGCACAGAAACTGATCCATAAAACTTTTGGATTTTATGACTTGAATGGCTGGCAATATCAGGTGAAAAACGAAATAGGCGTAAATGCTGTTTTGAATTTGCATTATTTTTTACATCGTTCCGAAAATAAAAAAGTCGATTTTTCTTTACCTATTGATTTAAATGTTGGTAATACTTTTACAGGTTTAACGGCTGGTATTTTATTTAGAACAGGAAGCTTGAATCCATTTTATCATTCCATTGCCACGCAAAGTAACGTGAGCACTTTTAAAGAGGGAGGTGTAAATGAAAAAGAGTTCTATTTCTTTTTAAAGCCTTCATTACAGGTTGTGGTCTATGATGCAACCATCAGAGGCGGTTTATTTAGGGAAGATAAAGGACCTGTTACTTTCAAAACCAATCCTTTGGTTTTCTCGCAGGAAATTGGTGCGGCTTACTCAAAAAAACGCTGGACAGTTGATTTTTCGGTGATTATAAAAAGTAAAGAAGAAAAAAACATGGTGCATTCACACCAGTATGGTTCTTTTGATTTGTATTATAGGTTTTAGAATTATTATTTGGGCGTTTTTAACAAGCTGTCTGCTATATCTTTGTTAGCGTTAACAAAAAGACTAATAAAGGATGTCGATTCCATCCTTAACGCAAAAACTAAAACTTAAAACCTCCACCCCTATTTATTTTCTTTAAAGCTTGCTTACGTTTATCATCCAGTCTTTTTCTTACGGATGCTTTGCTAGGTTTAGAAGGCTTTCTAGGTTTTACCTCTTTCAAACTTTCATTGATTAAATGCAAGGCCCTTTTAATGGCTATCTCTTTATTTCTCAACTGCGTTCGTTCCTCTTCTGCAACTACCTGAAAAATATTTTCTTTGTTAATTCTATTGCTTAACCGATTGGCAATCTTCTCCTTCTCTAAATCTGTAAACAGTGCAGATTGCATAAAATCCCAAATCAACTCTACTTTGGTCTCTACCTTATTTACATTTTGTCCACCTTTTCCCCCGCTTCTTGATGTTCTGTAAGTAAACTCCTTTTCTAATTCTTCTCTACTAATATTCATAATTAACGCTAAATTAGCCATCCAATGCGTAAAAACACGATTTGCCTATTACTATTTATTTTAATTTCCTTTGGCGCTTTTGCGCAAAGCGGAGGCAAAGGTGTTTTTCGTTTTATTAATTTACCAAATTCATCAAAAATCGCCGCTTTAGGGAGCGCTTTCCCTATGAGTGAGGAAGCAGAAATTAGTGAGTCATTCCAAAACCCATCATTAATATCAAATTCAAATGCTGGAAAACTAGATTTAAACTATAGCAAATATATTGCGGATATCAATTTCGGTGCAGTTCAATATGGTTTTAAACTAAAAAATAATTCAGTTATTTCTGCGGGTTTACTATTTGTAGATTATGGTAAATTTGAGGAAACTGATGCATCTGGAAATTCCACTGGTAATAATTTCACTGCTGGAGACTACCTTTTAAATATAGGTTATGCCAAAAACTGGCAACAAAAGATTTATTATGGTGTAAATTTGAAACTGATTTATGGCACTTATGCTATCTATAAATCTACAGCATTAGCTACTGACTTTGCCGTTACCTATAAAGATACTTTAGCAAGACTGAGTACAGGTATTGCTTTTAGAAATATGGGTTACCAATTAAAACCATTTGACCAGGTAAGAGAAGCTTTACCTTTTGAAATTAATTTTTCTTTTGCACAAAGATTAAAATATGCACCTTTTCGCTATCACATTACCTATAGTAATCTTCAAAATTTCGACTTGACTTATCAAGATCTAAATGACCCTAATGCTGAAATAGATTTAGTTACCGGAGCGCCCCTTAATAACAAAGCAACTTTTCTTAATAAGTTTAGCCGACACATCATCTTAGGTGTCGAGATTTTACTCTCTCCTTCCTTTAATTTACTGGCAGGATATAATTTTCGGAAAAATAAAGAGCTTAATATCAGTGGAACAGGTGGAAGAGCAGGGTTATCCTTTGGATTCGCTTTACACCTTAAAAACTTAAGTGTGGGCTATGCTAATGCTAGTTTAAATGCTGCGGGCAGCAATAATTACTTCTCATTGATGATACAACCCTCCATATTTAACCATAAAAAACCAAAATAATGAGGGAGATTTATCTCGCTTTAGTTTAACTTTGCCAACAATGAAGAAAAATGTTGTTGTTGCCATTGATGGTTATTCCTCTTGCGGAAAAAGTACTTTAGCCAAAGCATTAGCTAAAAAACTTCACTTTATTTATGTAGATAGTGGCGCTATGTATCGGGCTGTGACCTTATATTTTCTTCGTAATCAAACAGATCTTCACCAGCATGATTTAATTATTGACGCTTTAGATCATATCGATTTGAATTTCCATTCCAGAGATTATCAATCACATATATTATTAAATGGCGAAGAGGTTTCTGATGAAATTAGACAGATGCCCGTTTCAGAAAATGTGAGTAAGATTGCTTCAATAAAAGAAGTGCGCCAAGCCATGGTAAAGCAGCAACAAAAAATGGGACGTTCTAAAAACATGGTAATGGATGGACGTGATATTGGAACGGTTGTTTTTCCCGATGCACAAGTCAAATTATTTATGACTGCAGACCCAAAGATTAGAGCCGAAAGAAGATACAAGGAATTAAAGGCTAACGGTGAAGAAGTAAGCTTAGAAGAGATTTTTGAAAATATTGCTCATCGAGATTATCAAGATACGACCAGACAAGAAAGTCCATTAACAAGAGCAGATGACGCTATTATTCTAGATAATACCAATCTTACTGAAACCGAACAATTGGATTTTGCGATCAGTAAAATTGAGCCTTATTTAAATATTTAATTTAAAATGTGATCCTCATTATTTAAATGATAAAATACATAAATTTTAAACAAAATTTTCCGCAATTAAATTAACGGTTATTTATTTTTTTTTAAAAAAATTGTAACTTAGCTTGTCTCTTTTTAATTATAAAATTAACTATGAAAAGAAAAAATATTTTAATTTTATTGTTTTCATTTATTTGTTTAGTTGTCAGTATCCCAACCTATGCACAAGGTGGTGGAAGAAATGGAGGTGATGACCATAGAGGAGGCGGTGATGATCACAGAGGAGACGATTATGACCATGGAACAAGTGTTCCTATTGACAATGGAATAATTTATTTATTGTCGGCTGGAGTACTTTTAGGAGCAAGCATCATATATAAAAAAAGCAAGTCTAATAAAGAAATAACCAATAAGAATGAATCCTTTATATCCCTTAAATAAATCATTTCTACATCTGCTTATTGATTGCTTTATATTCATAAAGAAATACGAGCACATGCCTTTATAATCTTAACTTTAGATGAATTATCCTTTTAAAAAAAATAACTTTTAATGTATAATTTTTTAAAGCAAAAACTGAAACATACTCCAAAACAAGTAAAATATTTTTTTTATAAGGCAATTGCAATCCTCCTAGCTTGGAAGTTGGTTTACATTTTTCTACTAATGCCTAGCCGTATTATTGATCAGCCTTTAACTCAAATCGCTGCCAATTCAACAGCCAGCACTATTAATCTGATAGAAAACACAAATGATTATTCTTCAAAAACAGTAAAAGCTTATGTTTTTAGAAGTGGTGAAGGCATATGGGTAAATCAAGCTGCCATTTATAACAAACAAGAGAAAGTTTTAGCTGTAGAAGATGCTTGTAATGGCTTAGAACTATTTGTCTTATATGCTGGATTTATCATCTGCTTGCCCGCACTATTTCTGAGAAAATCGATTTTCATTTTCAGTGGATTGATCATGATCTACTTGGTAAATGTTTTCCGATGCGTAGGAATTGTATATGTGATAGAAAATTACCCAGCATATTTAGACTTCACGCATCATTACCTGTTCACTTTCATGGTTTATATATTTATAATATGGTTATGGTTGCAATTTTCTAAAAAACTTTCCATTAGCAATGTACAAACTGAACAGTAAAACTATTTTTATTATAGGTCTAGTTCTAATTGCCATAATTTATTCTGTTTATAACATGTATTTAATTGATTCTGATTTCTATTGGACTATATCCAGAAGAATCAGAAATTTCAATAAAATTCTACTCATCCTATTAATTTATGGCATAGGCACCCTCTCTTTAAAAAATTATTTATTTGATTGGCTCATATTTATTTGGCATATGATACATATTGTTTGTCTCTCAATTTTAATATTAATAGGAGGCTATGATTGGCTATTCGGAGTGGTAGGAGAACAATTAAAAAACATTACGAATACTTTAATGGAACTGCTCATCTCTCCACTATTCTTGATCTGTTTTTACATTATCAACAATCGATTAAGAGAATAAAACTTAATAAATTATCTCCATAATACAAAATATTCCTTCTGCCGTCAATATCACTGGTAAAGATCAATTAGGATTTTAATATTTTCAATCATCAGCATTGACGGATAGAAAAATACTGCTTGCCTTTTTGACGGTTCCAACCTATTCATTTTCAATTAAAATGCTTCAAAAAACATTTTTATATTGATAATTATATTTCTACCTTTGCAGTCCGCAAAGCGGGAAAAAGGAGATATATTAATTAATGGCAAAAAAACAAGTAGCAGAAAAGGAGTTAGAAGCTAAACAAGCAGAACTTCAAGACACTGAAAAAAAAGTGAAAGAGGTGTATGAATCAGAAGCTGATTCATTATCTATCGATGACATTAAGTCATCATCTAGGGTTGCAGACCCTAACGACTTTGACTGGGATGCGGACGACAAAATGTTCGGTAACTACAGCAAAGCAGAACGTGAAAAAATGGAAGAGATGTACTCAGGTACTTTCAATTCTGTAACAAAAGGCGAAATTATTTCTGGTATTGTTGTAACCATCAACAGTAAAGATGTGGTTTTAAACATCGGTTTTAAATCTGATGGTTTAGTGCCTGTAAACGAATTCCGCGATATGCCTGATCTAAAAAAAGGGGATAGCGTAGATGTATTTGTTGAACAAAGAGAAGATGAAAACGGGCAATTGGTTTTATCCCGTAAGAGAGCAAAAACACAACGTTCTTGGGAAACTATTAATGAAGCCCTTGACAATGACACCATTATTAACGGTTATGTAAAGAGCAGAACTAAAGGTGGTTTAATTGTAGATATTATGGGTGTTGAGGCCTTTTTACCAGGTTCTCAGATTGACATCAAACCAATTAGAGATTACGATATCTATGTTGGTAAAACAATGGAATTCAAAGTGGTTAAAATCAACCACGAATTCAAAAACGTAGTTGTTTCTCACAAAGTATTGATTGAAGATGACTTAGAAAGCCAAAAAGTAGAGATCGTTTCTAAATTAGAAAAAGGTCAG
Organism: Bacteroidota bacterium; assembly: GCA_018828585.1. Taxonomy (GTDB): domain Bacteria; phylum Bacteroidota; class Bacteroidia; order Sphingobacteriales; family Sphingobacteriaceae; genus Pseudopedobacter. The sequence goes on along the minus strand of JAHJVW010000005.1, from coordinate 10,193 downwards.
GTACTGGAAGGAACTGTTAAAAACATCACTGATTTCGGTGTATTCATCGATTTAGGTGGAGTTGATGGTTTACTACACATTACTGATATTTCTTGGGGACGTATCGAACACCCAAGAGAAGTTTTGTCATTAGACGAGAAAGTAAACGTAGTAGTTTTAGACTTTGATGATGAGAAAAAACGTATTGCTTTAGGTTTAAAACAACTTACTGCACACCCTTGGGAATCTTTAGATGCTGAGTTAGCTATTGGTACAAAGGTGAAAGGTAAAATCGTTACAGTAGCAGATTACGGTGCTTTCTTGGAAATCATCCCAGGAGTTGAAGGATTAATCCACGTTTCTGAAATGTCTTGGTCTCAAAACTTACGTAACCCACAAGAGTTTATGAAGACAGGGGATGAAGTTGAAGCAGTAGTTTTAACTTTAGACAGAGATGATCGTAAAATGTCATTAGGCATTAAACAATTAACGCCAGATCCTTGGGAGAAAGCAGCTGAAAGATATCCTATCGCTAGCAAGCACAAAGCAACAGTTAAAAACATGACTAACTTTGGTGTTTTTGTAGAGATTGAAGAAGGTATCGACGGTTTAATTCACATTTCTGACCTTTCTTGGTCTAAGAAAGTGAACCATCCTAACGAATTTACCAAAGTAGGTGAAGAATTAGATGTGGTTGTTTTAGAATTAGATGTTGAAAATCGTAAGCTAAGCTTAGGTCACAAACAATTAGAAGAAAACCCTTGGGAAACTTTTGAAACTATCTTCACATTGGATTCTATCCACGATGGAACAGTAACTAAAGTGACTGATAAAGGTGCATTGGTAGCTTTACCTTATGGAGTAGAAGGATTTGTTCCTGCTAAACATTCTGTAAAAGAAGATGGTACTTCTCTAAAAGTTGACGAAGTATCTGAATTCAAAATCATTGAGTTTAATAAAGACTCTAAGAGAATAGTAGTTTCTCATGCCCGTATCTGGGAAGAAGAAAAAGCTGAAGTTGCAGCTGAAGAAAGAGCTACTAAGAAGAAAGATACAAAAGCAGCAAACACTGCAGTGAAGAAAGTGAAAGAGTCTGTTGAGAAATCAACGCTTGGAGACTTAGATGTATTGGCACAATTGAAAGATAAGATGGAAGGTGATGCCAAGAAAGCTGCTAAGAAAAAATTAGAGACGAAAGAAACTAAGTAATTTCTTATTGATAACATAAAGCCCTTCAATTAACTTTGAAGGGCTTTTTTTGTGACAAATGCATTTGCCGATTAAATGAGATAGTTGGCTACAGCAATACAAATGGCGATGATGAAAGCTGGAATCCATCCCTTCACCTTAAACCCTTTGAAAAACTGATCGGCTATCTTAATCATGATGGCAGTCACAATTAAGCTCACCAAAGACTGCAATAAATACAAAGAGACCAAGTTAAATGCAAATCTAAAAATCCATCCAATGAGGAAGTTGAGGAATGCGACTACCACGGCTACCAAAAAAGCAGTGCCATAATTTTTTACAGTGATAGAGGGTAAAAGATATGCCAGCAATAATACCACTGCAGCATTCAATAATAATTCAATAATAAGATTCATGATAACGGTTTTAAAAATGAAATGACTAGGATAGTATCTTTAATAGGAAATTTCCCCTACGCTTAGAAACAAATTCGCTAAACATAACAAAACTTATTGTACTAACATAGTTACACATTCCTTCTCTAAGCCCTAAAACCCTTGTCATCAAATTACAAGGCTGTTACTTATCGTCTTTAAAATTATAAATATCCTAAAAATATTAATCAATCGATTAAATGAGATTTTCCTGACTTTTAAAAATATTTCTTATGATACTTTTGTTAACAAAATTGTTAAACATTAAAGTTAAAGATACACTTGAATAAGGAGGAACACATAAAAACTACTGCAAAAGACATCTTCTTTTTGAAGGGAAACTTACATGCTACCACTCAGGAAATTGCGGATGAGGCAGGTGTAAACCGGTCACTCATCAACTACTATTTCAGATCAAGAGATCAGCTGTTTGAGTTAGTATACAATGAAGCTGTGGAAACCATGCGCAACCAACTGGATAATGTGATTTATTCTAAAGTGCCCTTTATGGATAAACTGGAGTCATTGATTGAAGTATATATGAACGAAATATTAAAATATCCATATAAAGAATCCTTCCTGATTACAGAAATATGCAGTAAAAATATCCTCTTAAAAGAAAAAAAGAAAAGTCACGCGTTAATTACTTTTGTAGATGAAGTAAAGTCAGAAATGGAAAAAGGAACGCTTAAAAAGAGTGATCCCATTCACTTTGTGATGAATCTTTTCTCCTTAATGGCATACCCTATTATCATGGCACCACTTTATCGTAAACTTTTCGATTTAAACAAACAGACTTATGCAGACTTATTAAAAGAAAGAAAAGCATTGGTATTTAGAATATTGTGCGATTAAATATTAAAAATAAAAATAGAACATCCTATCAAATCTCGAATAAATAAAACACATGAAAAGAAAACCAATACTCCTTTTGTTTGCTAGTCTAAGCTTGTTTTTTGCAGCTTGTGGATCTGGAAATAAGGATAATAAAGCTAAAAATAACGAGCCTCAGCTCTATCCTGTAGTAGAAATAAGTGCACAAAACACTGCTTTAACAACTACCTATCCAGCCATGTTAGAAGGGCAACAAAATGTTGACATTCGTCCGAAAGTGGATGGCTTTATAGAAAAAATATATGTAGATGAAGGAGCAACAGTAAAAAAAGGTCAGCCTCTATTTGCCATTAATGCCCCTCAATACGAGCAGGCTGTAAGAACGACTGCTGCTGCTATTAAAAGTGCCGAAGCTGAGGTCAGCTCGGCGCAGCTTCAATATGATAAAACTAAGCCTCTAGTAGATAAAGATATCATCAGCAAGTTTGAATTAGAAAATACTGGTTTAACATTAACTGCAAAAAAAGCAGCTTTAGCGCAGGCAAAAGCTGCACTGGCAAATGCAAAAACAAATTTAGGCTATACCTTGGTAACAAGCCCCACAAGTGGAGTGATTGGCAATATTCCATACAAAGTAGGTGCTCTAGTAAGTAGCAGCAGCCCGATGCCTTTAACTACCATTTCAAATATTGATAAAGTATACGCTTACTTCTCTTTAAATGAAAAGCAATTATTAACCATTGCCAGGGATTATCAAGGCGCTACTTTAGAAGCTAAGATTAAACAAATCCCAGAAGTATCATTGGTGTTAGCTGATGACACCACTTATCCCATCAAAGGAAAAATTGAGACCGTTAGTGGCCAAATTAATGTCCAAACAGGTTCATCTAGTTTAAGAGCCACCTTTAACAATCCAAGTGGATTATTACGTTCTGGCGCTAGCGCTACCATTGTGATTCCTCAAAATATTGAAAATGCATTATTAATCCCTCAAAAATCTACTACTGATATTCAGGGTCAAAAGTTTGTGTATGTAGTTACAGATAGTAATACCGTAGTGAATAAAGCGATAGAAGTAATGGAAGTCACTAAGGGGAACTTTTATGTCGTTACTAAGGGATTAAAATCAGGAGATAAAATTGTGGTAGAAGGTTTTGCCTCCTTAAAGGATGGCAACAAAATCAAACCTAATTTACTTTCTAGGGATTCCGTTTTCGTAGCATTAAAATAATCATCATCCTCACTTGTAAATCAGCTTTATGTTTAAGAAATTTATAGAAAGGCCTGTTTTATCCACCGTTATCTCCATCATCATTGTACTCTTAGGAGTGCTTGGGATAGTAACATTGCCTATATCACAATATCCAGAAATTGCCCCTCCTACGGTGTCTGTATCTGCCTCTTATCAAGGTGCCAACGCGGATGTAGTGATGAGTAGTGTTGTTGTTCCCTTAGAAGAACAAATCAATGGTGTGGAAGACATGTTATACATGACTTCCTCTGCAGGAAACGATGGAACAGCAAATATCACCGTTTACTTTAAATTGGGAACCAATCCTGATTTAGCTGCGGTAAATGTACAGAACCGTGTGGCCAGAGCAACCCCCTTATTACCGGCTGAGGTCACCCGATCAGGAGTAATCACCGCTAAAAGACAGGCAAGTAACGTATTAATTTTTGGATTGTATAGTGACGACCCTCGTTATGATGCCAAGTTTATCCAAAACTATGCAGAGATTAACATCATCCCGCAAATTAAACGGATAAATGGCGTGGGCGATGCCAGTGCATTTGGACAATCTACCTACACCATGCGCTTATGGTTGAAACCAGATGTGATGGCGGCTTATGGTTTGATTCCTTCAGATATCAGTGCTGCTTTAGCCGACCAAAATATCGAAGCTGCTCCCGGTCAATTAGGAGAACAAGGAAATCAAGCTTTCCAATATACCTTAAAATATACCGGCCGTCTGAAAGATGAAAGTCAGTTTGGTGACATCATCATTAGGGCTGATCAAAACGGACAGATTTTAAAACTCAAGGACATTGCTCGTATAGAATTAGGCGCACAAGCCTATACCAGTACGGTGAAGTTGGATGGCAAAGAAGCATTGGGTTTTGCAATTAATCAAACTTCGGGCTCTAATGCGAAAGATGTCATTGAAGGTTCCATTAAAGTGTTGGATGATGCATCCGTAAACTTCCCTAAAGGAATTCATTATACCACATTAATCAACGTGAACGACTTCTTAGACGCCTCTATCGAAAAGGTACTGAGTACTATATTAGAAGCGTTTATCTTGGTATTTATTGTCGTATTTATTTTCCTTCAGGATTTTAGATCTACCTTAATTCCTGCGATATCTGTCCCAGTAGCAATTGTAGGTACGTTTTTCTTCCTAAGCTTATTCGGTTTCACCATCAATTTACTCACCTTATTTGCACTTGTCCTTGCTATCGGTATTGTCGTCGATGATGCCATTGTAGTAGTAGAAGCGGTACATGCCAAGTTAGATAGTGGTTATCGCTCTTCAAAAAAAGCTACAGTAGATGCCATGAGTGAGATTACGGGTGCCATCATTTCCATTACGCTAGTGATGTCAGCAGTATTTATTCCGGTAAGTTTTATTGGTGGTTCATCAGGTGTGTTTTTTAGGCAGTTTGGTTTGACCTTAGCCATAGCGATCATCTTATCTGCCATTAACGCCTTAACATTAAGTCCTGCACTTTGTGCCATTTTACTGAAACCTCATAAAGAAGATCATGAGGGACTTAAAAAAGGTTTCAAGACCCGTTTCTTTGTTGCCTTCAATACTTCCTTTGATAAGATGACGCATAAATACAAAAGTTATGTCTATTTCCTTTCCAGAAGAAAGTGGATTGCTTTTGCCGGATTATTCGCTTTTGTTGGAGCCTTAGTCTGGACCATGGAAACCACACCTAAGGGTTTCGTCCCAAATGAAGATTTAGGAACCATCTTTTCGGATGTCGCTTTACCTCCGGGAACTTCCAAAGAAAGAACCGAAGAGGTATTGAATAAGGTGGATGATATTGTAAGGCAAATACCTGAAGTAAAAAACACCTTAAAAGTCTCTGGTAGAGGATTAATTAGTGGTTCTGGAAGTTCTTACGGAATGGTGATCTCCAAACTAAAACCATGGGACCAAAGAAAGCGTGATGTAAAAACCATCATCGGCGAGTTATTTGCGAAAACGGCAGGGATGAAAGAAGCGAAAATCATCTTCTTTGCTCCACCAACCATTCAAGGTTTTGGTATTAGTGGTGGCTTCGAGTTCCAATTACAGGATAAAACTGGAGGAACCATTCAGAAGTTTACCCAAGTATCTAACGAGTTTTTAGCCGCATTAAACAAACGTCCCGAAATTCAGTATGCTTCTACCTCCTTCAATCCTAACTTCCCTCAATATGAGATATCGACAAATGTCGCCAAGATTAAACAAGCTGGCTTAACGGTAGTTGAAGTGATGAACGTAATGCAAGGCTACTATGGTGGCGCTTACGCTTCTAACTTTAATAAATTTGGCAAGCAATATCGTGTGGTTTATCAGGCAGATCCTCAATACCGCGAGAACCTAGAAAGCTTAAACAAAATATATGTGCGCACAGGAAGCGGAACCATGGCGCCCATCACCGAGTTTATCAATTTAAAGAAAGTATATGGCCCACAATCCATTTCTAGGTTTAACTTATACACTTCCATAGCCATTACAGGTAGTCCGAATAATGGCTATAGTACCGGTGATGCTTTAAAGGCAGTAAAAGAAGAAGCCGCTAAAGTACTTCCAACAGGCTATGGATATGAGTTCTCGGGATTATCCAGAGAAGAACAAGCCGCTGGAAGCCAAACGATTCTGATTTTCGCCTTATGTTTAATATTTGTTTACTTCCTATTATCTGCACAATACGAAAGCTACATATTGCCTTTAGCGGTCATTTGTTCCTTACCGGTGGGTTTAGCTGGGGTATTCATTTTCGATAAAATTTTCGGAGTAGATAATAATATTTACACCCAGATCACCCTCATCATGTTGGTGGGCTTGCTGTCTAAAAATGCCATCTTGATTGTAGAGTACGCCGCCGAAAGACGTAGAAAAGGAATGACCATTTTAAGAGCCGCTTTGGATGGCGCAACAGTCCGTCTTCGTCCAATATTAATGACCTCCTTAGCATTTATATTTGGTTTATTGCCATTAATGCTTTCCACTGGAGTGGGTGCTGCGGGTAATAGTTCCATTGGAACAGGGGCGGTAGGCGGAATGCTTTTTGGAACCTTATTCGGGGTATTCATCATTCCTGTGCTCTTTATCGTATTCCAGAATCTACAGGAAAAAGTAAGCAGTAAATCTCCTTACGATGAAAGTGTGATAGACGGACATCAAACCTCCATCAACTTCAGTAAAGAAGAAATTGAAGATCAAAATTTAGGATTGAACAAATGACTAAAAGACATATAACATACAGCTTAGCAGCCATCGGTATTCTAATGTTGGGTTTGAGCGCCTGCAAGGTGACCAAAACCTATCAAACTCCGAAATTTGCGGGTACTGATAGCTTATTTAGAGATAAAATTGGGGTTACAGACACCACCAACCTAGCAAATTTACCTTATCAGGATTTATTCGCAGACCCTATGCTGCAAAGCCTGATTGAAGAAGGTTTACAACAAAATCTGGATTTGAAAAGTGCACTCGAAAGAATGAATAATGCAGCAGCGCAACTTCGCTTAAGTAAAGTAGCCTATTTACCCAGCTTAAATTTAGACCTGTCTGCGTCAGAAAACAAACTATCTCAAGCAGCTTTAAACTTTCCTCCTGGAGTTAATATCAATACCCAAACACAGCTTTTTAAAGCGCAATTGAGTACTTCTTGGGAAATTGATGTTTGGGGCAAATTAGGGAGTGCAAAGAGAGCCGCACTCGCTAGTTTCCTGCAAACAGATGCGGCAAAAAGAGCGGTACAAACGCAGCTCATCAGTGACATTGCCAACAACTACTATTTGCTGCTGGCATTAGATAAACAACTAAAAATCACAGAGCAGACTTTACAAAACCGTATCAAAGCGGTAGAAACCGTGAAAGCCTTAAAAGATGCAGCCATTTTAAACGGAGCCGCTGTAGTGCAAAGTGAAGCGAATCGCTATGCGGCAGAAGTGACTCTACCTGATTTAAAAAGAAGCATCCGAGAGACAGAAAATGCTTTGGATATTTTATTGGCAAAACCAGGAGGCACCATTAGGAGAGGAAGTTTAGATAACCAGCAAGCGATCGTTGATTTAAAAACAGGCATCCCTTCTCAGTTGCTAAAAAACAGACCAGATATTCAACAATCTGAATTTGCTTTTGAAACTGCTTTTGAAAATACCAACTTAGCCAGAACCTATTTCTACCCGTCGTTAACGCTGACCGCAAATGGCGGTTTATCTTCGTTAACCATCAAAAACCTGTTCGACAACTCCATTTTCTACAGTGTGGTAGGTGGTCTAACGCAGCCCATCTTCAATAAAGGATTAAACAAGGCTCGTTTGGCATCTGCAAAAGCTACTCAACAGGAAGCTTATTATGGTTTCCAAAAGACCTTATTAACGGCCGGAACAGAGGTGTCGAATTACTTGTACGCTTATGAAACGGCACAAGAAAAGCAAGGCTTTAGAAGTAAACAAATTGATGCCTTAACTAAATCGGTAGATTATACCACCCAATTGTTGAAGTACAGCGCTGCAACAAACTATACCGACGTTTTAACATCGGAACAAGCTTTATTGACCGCACAGCTCAACGGCGTAAATGATCAATTGCAAAAATTCCAAGCCATCGTTAATTTATATAGGGCCCTAGGTGGCGGCTGGAAATAAATAAAATAATCCTTTAATTGATTAGCCTGCTCCGTAAGGAGTGGGTTTTTTCATTCATCTTTAAATACAAGATATCAAAGAACCAAAACGAGCGGCAATCGCTACCCACGCTGTCTTTTAAAAAACATCTTAATTTCGCTAAATAAGCTCCTACTTCCTATAAGCTAAGGTTATGATTTATAATAAAGAGGAATAGGATTTATGAAATAAGTTTACAAAAGGTGTAGCTTTTCCAAGCTAAAGGTGTCCCCGCTGGCGAGGAGTGTAGATGGTTTCTCTTGCCCATAAGTCGCCTCCCGCCTATAAATAATAGCGTTTCCCTCGTTTCTTGTTCCGTAGGATCAAGAAATGCCTTTTAAAAACTGCGAACTGTGTCCTGATTTTCATTTAAGATTTATTGGCCCGCAAGCAGAACACTCAAAACCAGAATGAGTTAACTATTTAGTTTATGAGGACGGTACAGTAGCTATTTTTAGAACATATGCTTTACCCAAACTCAACTTGAAGTGTTGGCCCTGCAATAACTCTTTTATTTTATCATTACTCATTAATACATCATATAAGTCCCTAGCTACTGCAGAGCCTGAAATATTATTTTTTACTTTACCGTTTTTTAGCTCTAAACTAAAGCCATAATCTGATTTGTTTCTGTTGCCCAAGCTATGGAAATCTGACCTTGTAAAATTTATTTCTTGTTCTTCTGTTAAAGCCTTTTTGAGTTGTATTGTAAATACGGGTAAGTATCTTTTCCAAAGGGGGTAATATAAATTTATCTCTATCATATCTTAAATGTGATGCAAAATGCAGTGATTTTCGGCTAAAGTAAACAAAATAGCCGTAGATAGGGATAACAATAGGATGAAGCCTCCTTCAGTATAGGATGAGTAGAACGTTGATGTTAAAAAATTAGTTCAACTATTTTAGGTAAAACCTTCAACCCTTGGCAAATACAAACCTCGTTCCCCTTTCTTGTTCCATAGGATCAAGAAATGCTTTTTGAAGACAAAAGAATGTGTACTGATTTTCATTTAAGATTTATGACCCTTCGGTATTTTATCCAAAGTATTAGTGAGTGCTGAAAGCTGACCTCCAACATCCTAGCCTATTTCTAATTTTCTCCTACATTTAATCTAAATTTTTATACTTTTGCTCAAACCAACTCTGCTGATGCAAAATTTAACGCTGTTAGACGGTCCCAAGTTCCAAATCACCATTCAAAGGCTTTGCCATCAATTAATTGAAAATCATAACGATTTCTCTCAAACTGTCATTCTGGGTATTCAACCGCGAGGGATTTACCTTTCAGAACGTATTTCTAATGAGTTAAGAAACATCCTGCCCAAAGCAAATATTCTAAATGGAATTTTAGACATCACTTTTTATCGGGATGATTTTAGAAGAGGAAACAGTCCGCTGGTACCCAATAGTACGCAGATAGATTTCATCATTGAGGGTAAAAAAGTAATTTTAATTGATGACGTGTTGTGGACTGGAAGAACCATCAGAGCTGCCATGGACGCCATGTTAGCTTTTGGCCGACCAGAAAAAGTGGAGTTGTTAGTTTTAGTAGATAGACGTTACAGCCGACATTTACCCATTGAACCCGATTATATTGGTATTAAAGTAGATTCCATTTCCTCGCAAAAAGTAGTGGTGAGTTGGGAAGAAGCAGATCAAGAAGATAAAATAGTTTTAGTTTCAGAGAGTAAATAAACCATGTCAGAAATAGCGCAAAAGTTAAGCAGCAAACATCTTTTAGGGATCAAAGACCTCAACAAAAAAGATATTGAACTGATTCTCGAAACTGCACAAACTTTTAAGGATGTGATCAATCGCCCCATCAAAAAGGTTCCTTCTCTAAGAGACATCACCATTGCAAATATCTT
>JAHJVW010000053.1 GCA_018828585.1 Bacteroidota bacterium | reverse complement strand
AATTTTCCAATGCCCGCTACAAAAGGAACAATAGTTCTTAAAATAGGTAAAAAACGACCAATAATAATGGCTCTTGCACCATGTTTATCAAAAAACTCCTGTGTTTGAATATAATACTCCAATTTTAGAATTTTATTTTCAGGCTTAAATACTTTTGCTCCTAAAACTCTACCCATCTCATAGTTTACGATATTGCCAGCAACGGCTGCAATAATGAGGAGTATTGCCAATATATAAATGCTCAAACCAGTGTTACCTACAGCAATTAAAGCACCCGCAGCAAGCAACAAAGAATCGCCAGGTAAAAAAGGAGTGACCACAAAGCCAGTTTCTGCAAATATGATAATGAAAAGAATCAGGTAAGTCCAAACCTGATAGTTCTTGATAATTTCACTTAAATGAACATCGATATGAAGAATAAAATCGATGATGCTCTTAATAATTTCCACAATATTGAATTTTACCTCAAAAATAGAAATATGGATGAGATTGTAATGATTAAATGATTAGAAAACTTTCTCAATATTGTTAGGCTGATTATTTATTAAATGCTGATGAAAGTCTAAAATTTCAGACATAATTTTGTTGGCATGCACCAAATATTAATAATAAAAAGAATAAACAATAATGTGATGTCCTCATATTTTAATACGACACTTATATCCGTGAAATCCTTTAATCCCCTAAATCCGTGATTCAGATAAAAAATCCTTGATCTGTCTTCCTTTAATTAATCAATAGTTAAAAAAAAGAAACAGAATATACTGGAGTTAGGATGAGTATAGGATAAGGCCTAGATAAAGTCAGGATTAATTTAAAAATACACTAACTTTAATATTCTTTTAAAGAGCTTTTATTTCTCTTAAATTAAATTTTAAAAAAAATTAATCCAAAAGATACCTGTAACAAGGGAATTCTTCGATAAGCCATCAAGCATCAACCATTCGCTATTAAATTAATTTTTAAAAATTCAACTTTGACTGTGTAAACATTTATCCCTATTTTCGCCCAACTAAATTAAAAACAATGGCTAAAGCTGGAGATTTAAAAACGGGAAACGTAATCAGATTTAATGGGGAATTAGTAACCATTGATGAACTAAACCATAGAACGCCCGGTAAAGGTGGTGCTTTTTACACAGGTAAAATGCGTAGTATCAAGACGGGTAAAATTATAGAACTCCGTATGCGAACGGATGAAGATGTTGATTTGGCGAGGGTAGAAACGAATGATTACCAGTATCTCTATGATGACGGTGATTTTTTTGTGGTGATGGATAATACCAGTTTCGAACAGTTTAATGTGCCTAAAGAATTATTTGGCGACTCTGCCCGTTTCTTAAAAGAGGGAATGAATGTGATGATCTCTATGGAAAGTGATGAGCCCATTATTGCGAAAGCACCAAATAATGTGGAGTTAGAGATTGTTTATACTGAGCCAGCTGTTAAAGGAGATACTTCTACAAATGCCTTCAAAAATGCAACTGTTGAAACTGGAATTGAGATTAAGGTTCCTTTATTTGTAAATCAAGGGGATAAAGTGCGTGTTGATACAGCGACAGGAGCTTACATTGAGCGAGTGAAATAATCAAAGATTGATAATAGCGAAAAAGTCTCGAGCAAATGTTCGAGACTTTTTTATGATTTTGTTTTTAGGCCGATCCTCTAATTATGGCTAATAAAACAGCAATAACAGCTATCACTAATAAAATATGAATCAAAGCACCAACAGAGTACACAAAGAATCCCAATACCCAACCAATAATTAAGACAACTGCGATGATATATAAAATTGTTCCCATGTTATAAATATTTAGTTTTAAATTTTTGGCTTCTCGCCGATTTGAGCGAAACAAACACTGTGCCTTTTCTATGAAGTGATATACACAATATTTAAATATAAGTATTTATTGGATTTTGCAGAAAAAAAATCTTCTTCAATACCATTCTGCCGAAAGTATAAATAGTTGCTGTATATTTTTTGGTTTTCTTTGCCCATTTTTAAAATGCTCAGAAATAAACACGAAGAATATAGTTGAAATAAATAAAGATTGAGGTCATTCTCATGAAACTCTGCCGAGAGATAAAGCACAAATAAAGATTGATTTTTGCTCCACGCTATTATAATTCATTACTTTGCTTAAAATAAGAAGCCTTTGTCACCAAAAATTAAAATCATACTTATTTCTTTAATTATCAGCATCATTTTAATGTTGATGAAGTTTGGTGCCTATTTCATTACGCAATCTAATGCTATATTAACTGATGCAGCTGAAAGTATCGTAAATGTGGTAGCAAGTTCTTTTGCATTCTACAGTATTTATTTGTCTTCCCTTCCAAGGGATCAAAATCATCCTTACGGGCATGGGAAAGTCGAATTCTTTTCCGCTTTTGTAGAAGGTACGTTGATTATGTTGGCAGGTATCATCATTATTTTTAAGTCTATTTATAATTTATACTATCCTCAGCAGCTGAGTGATATTCTAAGCGGGTCTTATATTATTGGTTTCACAGGTGCTATTAACGGATTATTGGGTCTTTATTTAATGAAGAAAAGTAAAATGCTCAATTCATTAACGTTACATGCTGATGGTAAACATTTGATTACTGATGCTATCAGTAGTTTCGGATTAATGTTGGGCTTATTCTTGATCTTTTTTACTCAAATCATCTGGCTCGATTCTGCCATTTCTATTGCTATAGGTTTATTTATCATTTATAATGGGTATCGCTTAACGAGAAAATCTGTAGGCGGTTTAATGGATGAGTCTGATGAGAGTATAGTAAAAGAAATTATTGATTATCTGAATGATAACCGCAAGTCAGAATGGATTGATGTTCATAATTTGAGAACACAACGATATGGCGCTGAAACGCATATCGATTGTCACGTCACTTTGCCGTATTATTTTGATTTAAATCAAGTTCATTTTCAAGTATCAGAAATTGATCGGGTGATTACTGAAAATGTAAATTCAGAAACTGAGTTTTTTATTCATGCCGATCCTTGCATTCCGCAATGTTGCCATTATTGTTCATTAGAAAATTGTAAAGTACGGTCAGAACCTCAAACTAAAAAGATAGAATGGAGTTTACAGAATGTGACTAAAAACCAAAAGCATTTTGATGAATAATGGAAAGACCTAAATTTAATGTACGTGTTTACGGCATATTGATTAATGACCGTCAGGAGGTTTTATTGAGTGATGAAGAAGAACATGGGAAACAGTTTATTAAATTCCCAGGCGGAGGTTTAGAACTTGGTGAAGGTTTAATTGATGGTTTAAAAAGAGAATTTATAGAAGAATGTGATTTATCAATAGAGATTTTGAAGCATTTTTACACAACTGATTTTTTTATAGAGTCAGCTTTTGGAGGTGGGCAATTGATTTCTATCTACTATTTAGTAAAACCTTTACAAGAAATTAATTTTAAAATTAGTAAATACGAGTATGATTTTGGAGGTCAAACAGGTTCATCAAAACAGTGTTTTAGATTTGTTCCTTTAGAAGCGTTACAAAATGAATCAGTGACCTTTCCTGTTGATCAACATGTTGTTAAATTATTAAAATCAAATTATTTATAATGGATTTAGTGAGCAGAGATTTGGAAGCCATTTGGCATCCATATACACAAATGAAAACAGCAGCTAAGCCTATCCCAATTGTAAAAGGAGAAGGTGTTTATTTATATACTGAAGACGGTAGAAAACTGATTGATGCCATATCTTCTTGGTGGGTTAACATTCATGGACATAGCCATCCTTATATTGCCCAAAAAGCTTTTGAACAGTTAAATCAGTTAGAGCATGTAATTTTCGCAGGTTTTACGCATCCACAAGCGGTGAATTTGGCAGAGAATTTATTGAGTATTCTTCCTAAAAATCAAAAGAAGATTTTCTATTCAGATAATGGCTCAACAGCAGTTGAAGTTGCTTTAAAAATGTGTTTGCAATACTGGTTCAACAAAGGGCAGCAACGTAAGAAAATTTTAGCTTTCAAAAATGCTTACCACGGAGATACTTTTGGAGCTATGGCGGTGAGCGGAAGAAGCGCCTGGACAGCGCCTTTTGATAGTTTATTGTTTGATGTGGAGTTTATTGATTTACCAAACAAAGAGAATGTTGAAAGGATAAAGTCTAAAATTACAAACCTCAAATCCGAGCTTGCTTGCTTCATCTTTGAGCCTTTGATTCAAGGCTCTGGTGGGATGCTGATGTATGAAGCTGAAGATTTAGATGTATTAATGCAACATTGTCAAAAAGAGGATGTATTAACCATTGCGGATGAAGTGATGACAGGTTTTGGAAGAACAGGTAAATTATTTGCTACTGATCATACTTCGGCTAAAGCCGATATCATGTGTTTTTCTAAAGGTTTAACTGGTGGAACGATGGCTTTAGGTATTACTTCTTGTAAACAAGAAATTTACGATGAATTCTTATCTGATGATAAAATGAAAACCTTGTTTCATGGTCATTCCTTTACCGCAAACCCAATTGCTTGTGCGGTGGCAAATGCCAGTTTTGATTTACTAATGAAACCCGAAACGTTGGAAAATATCAAAAGAATTGAGCAGAAGCATCAAGAATTTAAATCTGGAATTCAAGATCATCCAAAGCTAAAAGATGTTCGCCAAACGGGTACTATCATTGCTTTGGAATGGGCAACAGAAGGAACCTCATACTTTAATTCTATCCGAGATGCATTGTATAATTTCTTTTTAGATAGGAATATTATCTTACGTCCGCTAGGAAATATTGTTTACATTATGCCTCCATATTGCATCAGCAATGAGGATTTAGATTATATTTATCAACAAATTCAAGAAGCTTTAGACCGATTTTAAAAATGCATTTAAAAGAAATTTTAGAACAAATAGTAGACAATCCCCAACAACATGCAAAATGGTTAAACACTTTATCCTTTATGGAAAATGCTGGAGCAAGAAAGATATCTGCATCCGAAGATATAGAAAAAGTAAATCTGATTATTTTAAAACATGCTGCTGAAGAACATCGACATGCGTATTATTTGAAAAAACAAATAGGAAAAATAGAAGAAGGGATTTGTCAAAACTATGAGAATCAATACTTACTTGCTCCTAAAGCCAGTAAATATTATTTAAATAATTTAGATGTTCAAGCTTGTAAGTATTTGAAGAGGGAACTAAATTTAGTAGGAGCAGAGCTTCGCTTTGCAGCTTATCTTTTAGTGACTTATGCCATTGAAGTAAGAGCTGATGACTTGTACCCAATTTACCAAGATATATTAACCAAGACAGCATCAAAAGTGATGGTAAAATCTATCATATTGGAAGAAGAAGGTCATTTAGAAGAGATGATTAATCAACTCAAAGCCTTCTCTCCGGTTTGGGAAAAACATGCTCAAATAGCTGTTGATATAGAACATCAATTATTTGAGTATTGGATGACTCAATTAGAACTAGAATTAAATTTAGAGTTTATAGATTAAACTGAACTCCAGCTCTTAAAATTAAACCATGTGGATTAATATCTAAATTATTAAAAGAATTGTGAAACCCTTTAAAACCCACACTTAGAATGGGTTGGATATCTTTGTTTATTTTGTAGCTTAAACCAAAATCACCTTGCAAGTAAATTCCTCCTTCTTTTATTCTTTTTCTGGATGATGGAAAACCTATTAGCTCTCTTCTATAATTCACAAAGCTGTAACCAGCATCTACTATTACAAATGGAGAAAGTCTTTTTTGATTAAAGTGATATCTAAAATCTAAATAGACAGGTATAAAGTTTAATTGATAGAGATGATAGCCATTATCGCCGTGAAACGGGGCATAGGAATACTCTATTCCTAGTCCTAAAGATTTATTAACCGATAAACTCTTTGAAAAAATAAAATTAACCCCTTTGAACTTTGTAGAATGGGTACTTCTTAAAAGCTGATATTCAAAAATAACATGAAGATTAGCGGGCTTATTTAAAGAATCTTTAGGTAGAATGAGTGGATTAGCTTTAATGAGATTTGAGAAAGAACAGAAAAGAACAAAAACTAAAATAATTTTTTTCATTGATAAACCAATAATTTAAATAAAGTTAAGGTTAATTTAAGGAAAGAAATTATTAGGTGAGGATTTAGAATAAATGAAGCGCTTAAAACCTGTAGTAACAGGATTTTAAACGCTTCAAAAAATTTTATCCGCCCATTTGAGCCATGATATCTTCAAAAGTCATGGTTTCAAACCCTGAAGGAATGGTCATGTCAATTGCAGTTATCGGTCCTTCTTTGATGTTTTTCAAAGTTAATTTTGATTTCATACCTCTCGCATTGTTCTCAAATTGAACAGGAAAACCATTTAATCCTGTCAATGCTGCAGAGAATGAATTTTCAGGTATCGTAACATCATTTGTTGCCCAAACATCCATACTATCTCCAGATATTTTATCCTTAAAGATGTATTTTTTGCAGTTATATCCAGCAATTTGCTTGGTATCTGTGGTCGTTTGTATTTCAAATTCTTTTTCTCCAGACTGTAAATCCTGCATTTTCTTAGTTTGGTCTTTGTTCATTTTAACACCAATCTTTTTATTTTGCATCGGAATTTCAGTTAAACTCATCATTTCCTTTGTTGCATCATTATAAATAACCGATGTAGCGAACATACCCATATCCATTTTAAATCTACTCAAATCTCCTTTAAACTCTATTTTATACTCAGTTGGAAGCATTGCTGCCATAGATTGTTGATCAGGAGGTAAGTTGTATTCAACTGCGTAAGTTATTGTTCCCTCTTTAATTGCTTTTTGCGCATTTGCCGCAAAAGATGACCCTATACAAATGAATGCAATAAGACCTAATTTTAAATTTTTAAGCATGTTTTTGTTGTTTGTTTGATATGTTAGATACTATGTTGATTAAAAAGTTACATTAATAAATGTTTACCACTCAATTTTAATTTTATTCAAAAAAGCAGAAATTCCCTTCTTACAATCATCGGTAGAGCGGGCATGAGCATTCATTTCTGATGCAAATTCAAGCGCTTCTGCCAGAGGTAAATCTTGCACATTATTTAATAATTGTTTTGTTAACGCAATTGATTGAGCTGAAGTACTTTTACAAAGTTTTAAAGCGAAAGATTTTACTTCATCAGCAATTTTATTAGGATCAATAATGTAATTGATTAACCCCAAGTTTTGTGCTTTTTCAGCATCAATTAAATCACCACCAAACAAAAGTTCTTTCGCTTTTCCTTCTCCAATTCTTCTGACTAAAAACACAGCTACAATGGCTGGTATAAATCCTATTTTCACTTCTGTATAGCCAAACCTCGCTTCAGGTACACTAAATATATAGTCGCAAATTGATGCTAAACCACAACCTCCCGCGATGGCATGACCTTCTACTTGAGCAATTACTATTTTTGGTTGTTGATAAATTTGTTGAAATAACTTTTTAAGTAGATTTGAGTCTGAAAGATTTTCTTCAAACGAGTTGGATTGAAGCTTTTTGAGGTAATCTAAGTCAGCACCAGCACTAAAAACATCTCCATTAGCTTTTAAGATAATTACTTTTACTTGTTCATCATGCTCTGCGGTTTCAAAAGCTTTTATAAGTTCTTTTACCACTTCAGAATTTAAAGCATTCCTCTTTTCGGCCCTATTTAAGGTAATAGAAGCTATTCTTTCTGATACCTGATAATCTACTAACATATTTATCACTTTTTATTAATTTTTAGTTCAATGCTGAAACTTCTCTTTAAAACATGAACATTTAAATTATGTTTTAGAAGTTGTGTTTGCATACTCTTTATAACAAAGTCTCTGTTTTTTCCGTCAATAAAAAGTTTTTCGTATTTATTTTGATTTAAAATGTTAGTTAAGTCATATAGGTGATCACCACTAAGTATTAACCAATCGATTTTATTTAAACCTTTTATTTTTTCTTCTTGATGGACAATTTTTAACCGATGATCTTCAAAAGTAAATAATTTTTCGCTTTTGTTTTGATGAGGATCATAATATTGAATTTGATTAATTTGACAACTATCCAAATAAGGTTTAACAGAAAATAAATAGGTGTATTCATCAGGATTTAAATCTGTGATTAAGAACGCGTTTCTGCCATTTATAAATACCGCAGCCGTGTTTTTTCTAAGACTAAAAAAAGTAACCTGCTTTTGTCTTAAGCTTTTAAAATGACTATACGTTTTACCAAGGATTAAAAAGCTAAAAGCAATTACTGCAAACTTTAAGTAGCGCTTTTCTTTGATAGATTTGAGTGTTAAAATCAGAATTAAATAGAAAAGAATAATCTCACTAAAACTCATCCATATTTTAGTAATGTTAGCATAGTGTAATTGCTCTATCAAAATCAAACCTTTATTAGTAAAGCCAATAAGCTCATTTAAAATAATTCCTAAAACTTTTGCCAATGGAGTTACAAAGCTTAGTAGAAGAAAAGAAATACCTGCATACATAATTAAAATAGCAGGTAGCGTGATGAATAGATTGCTAATTACAAAGTAAACCGGAAACTGATGAAAGTAATATAAACTGATAGGCGCAGTAGACAATTGCGCTGCAATAGATACAGAAATGCAGGTCCAACAAAATTGTAAAACTCTGTTTTTTGGTTGATAAAGTTGACCAATTTTTGGTTGTAGATAAATCAATCCGCAAACTGCAATAAAAGAAAGTTGAAAACCTACATTGGTTAAACTAAATGGATTGTTAATCAGAATGATAAAGGCCGCAATCGCAATGATATTGAAAATGTTAATCCGCTTGTTGAAAGCTTTAGCCACTAAAATAAACGTCAGCATAATTGCTGCTCGTTCTACAGACGGAGCAAGACCAGCTAATAAGGCATAAAACCAAATCAGGCTAATCATTAAGATAGATTTTATGATTCGCCACTTTGTTTTTTTATTCATGAAAGAGAGCAGAAAATCCAATAATAAAACTACAATAGCGACATGCATCCCAGAAACGGAGAGCACATGCATGGTCCCTGTTTTAGAGTAAGCGTCTAAAATATCTTTACTTAAATCGGTTCGGTATCCTAAAATCAATGTTGATGCAACTGCTTGAGCCTCTTTGTCAGGAAGGAAATTTTTAAACTTTTTGACTTGTTGTGTTCTAAATTTTAACGCGAAAGCTTTTATGAAATTTCCTTTATTTGAATCGATTTTCGCAGTCTGTTTTTGGTTGATAAACGTTTGATGATAAATCTGTTGAAAGGACAAATATCTTTTATAATTGAACTCGGCTGAATTATAAGGCTGTTCGGTTGCTTCGTATTTAGCTTTAATGAGTAAATCATCACCATAATTTAAATTCAGCGCTTTCGTAGTGTCAAAGCGCATAGCCAACAAAAGCTTTCCTTCGGTTTGATTATACACTCCATTAAAAATACTGCCTTTCACATTAGCATCGAATCGGGCGATGTCTCCTTTAACTCTGGGTTCTTCATCAATTGTTATAATCAACTCATCTGCTGGCTGATTTGAGAAGTGAGATTTCCAATAAATCTGTTTATGCTGATTGCATAAAATGATTCCAGAAATCATCATTTGTAAATAAATCAGAATTCCTATGAAATGGGAGTGGAGATAAACTTTTTGATCTTTATAGCTAATGGCAAACCCTAATAAAGCTATAAATAGAATAACCCAAATGAACAACCAAAAATTTTGTGGGGCCAAATTAAAAAGTATAGAAATAGAAACCCCACCTATAAAAAATAAGAGCAGACGCAAAAACGGAACTTCTGTTTTGTAATAAGCAATCATTAAAATTGAAATCTCAATTGAATTTTTATTTCTGACCGATGATTTCCCTCAATCAAATCTAAACCTGAACCAACTGTTGTTTGATTATTATATTGAGTATAACTATACCGAAACCAAAAATCTATTCCTCTTTTTAAGTTATAGCGGGCATTGGCATAATATCTAATTCCTTGATTTTGAAAAGCAGGGATTGAAAAACCATATAAAACGTCGTTCTCATAAGCGTAAATTTTGGTATCAAAACCATCGGTATCAAATAATGCAAAACGCATATTTCCTGATATTTTAGAACTTAAAGGATTGTAATTTATATCCTGATAAGCTAAATAACCATATCGAAAAGGTGAATTTTCTTCATGATATTGAACCATTTCAATTCTGTTTCTTAAACTGAAGGTTTTGTTAATCTGATATTGAAATTCAGCTCTGTAATTTGATTTTTTAACAAAAACCAAACTATTAACAAATGATGAATTGGGAGAATTTTGCTGTTTATTTTGGAGTTGATATCTTAAACTAAAACGAGTGGTTTTATTGGGTGTGAAATTTAGCTGACTAAATAAATCGAAGCCAGTAGAAGGCGCATCAACCCTAAATTTTAACCATGGGAACTTGAATAAATCGGCATAGAAATTAATCTCTAACTTACTATCAGGTTTAATTTGCAAGCCGCCATAAAAACCTTTTTCATTTACCGCCGTACTACTTTCTCCAATTCCTTGGTTATAGAAAGAGTGATAATTTTTTTGGTAATTACGATGAAATAAAACCATAGAAACAGCTGGTGATAAACTGCTAATTAGACCATTGATATAGGCAATTCCACTACCTAAACTATGTGCAAATTCACCAAAGAAATAGATGTTCTGATAGGTGTAACTATAATTAATACCTACATTATCTAACTGATTACCAGAAAAATTAAACTGATTATAAAGAGAAGTTCCTGGAGCAAAATTCTCACTATACTTAGAATGATATCCGGTTAAGCCAATAGATAATTTGCGAACGCTGTATTGTAAATTTCCACCAAAAACTTGTTGATTAATTCTGTTTTTATTTTTTAACTCATTCTCTGTACGATGTAAACCACTTTGTTGTAAAGAAGATATATCCTGAGCATTGGTAATTGGATTTAAGCTAATGCCAGCGTCTAGTTTATTGAAAGAAATAAAAGGTGTAAAATCAAATCTTCCGAAATTAATTTGAGTGGAAATCCCCCTAAAAAAAGAATATTCATTTACAGATGTATAAGGTCTTAAACCTAAATCTTGCTTTGCAACTGTAAAAATATCGGCACCTTTTCCAAAGCTTAAACCGCTCCAAAGTGTTAAACCTTGTCCAAATTGTAAAGCGTAGTCACCAATTACTAATTTCTTAATTTTACTTAAATCTTTGATATATAAACTCGCAGAGACAAAATCAGGTCCTTTTAAGTTATTGGTATTATTCCAAAACTTTTCTCCTGCATCTTTTTCTAAATTTAAAGAGAATTGGATGTTATTACTAAATGAAAATCGATAACGAGTGTAGACTCTTTCAGGAGACCCTAAATAACGCGATTTGCTAGAGTTATTGGGAATAGAATAACTAATTTGAGGCTCCAAATATCGATTATATCTAATTAAAATATCGTTTCTTCCATCTCTAAATAGTCTTTTGAAAGAAAAATTCTCAAAACCTGTAGGCGTATTGATATCTGCAAAGTATAGTAGATTCTTAATCGTTTCTAAATCAAATCCATCAATACTTTGCAACTCTAATGTATTAATCAGTTTATCGTTAACTGCAATATGATCTAAAAGGTTGTTGATTTGTAAAGGATTTAAGAAATAGAGTTCTTGCAATTGCTCACGGTTTGTTTTATTCAGATTGATTTTATTCTTTCGATAATAATTTAAGCGATCAACCAACTCGGTATAATCGAAATCTTCAGTTTGATTTGCAGCAATTGACTCTATGATATATTCTATCACCAAATCATTAGTTTGCTGGGCATAAGATTTAAAGAAAATCAAATTGATACATAGAATCAGTATGATTTTCCAGCTAGAATTCATAACCTAATGAAATTTGTGGAGAATAACCTAATACTGGATGGGAAGAAACTGCAAAATCAAATGCTATTTTTTGATAATTTAAGCCGAAACCAGCATATTGTTTAAATGTGTTTACACTGATACCGCCTCTTAAAGCTAAAAAATCAACAACTTTATATTCAATTCCAGTTTTAAAATCCGTATTGCCATCCAATACTTTTTCAATTTCGCTACATAACATCAGCTGTTTAGAAATAATATAACTTGCTCCAAAACGTATATGAGGTGGAATAATTTGATCTATGTTTTTGCCGTATTTACTTTGATTTGGATTAGCTATATGCGATGCTAACCATAAACTAGGTGTTACTTTGTATTGAATGCCTGCTTCAACAGAAAAGGTGTTTTCGTTTCCATAATTGGTGATGTTAATTTGATGGTAATTGGCGTTGACTGCTAAATGAAGGTTATCACCAAATTTTTTGGCTAAACTTAACCCAGTTTTTGTTTCAGCATAACTTTCTACACCATAAGAAGTAAAAGAAGCCGAAATGACATAACTTTTGAATGGTAAAGCAAATACGGCAGATTTTGTGCTTAATTCTTTTACACCAAATCTACTTTCATAAGCTATAGAAATTTGTGGTCTTTCTATTTTGGCTAAGCCAGCCTGATTATTTTGTGCACACCACACATCTTGCAAAGCAACGCCAGCATTTGCTAATGAGGCTATTCTGGGGCCATAATTAAGCTGACAAAAAGCAGGATATGATAAAATTAAAAAAAGAATAAAAGGGTAGATTTTATTCATAGATAATAATTTATAATATGAAAATAAGCAATCATTATTAAATTACCACAAGAATCTTAGTGTTTCGGTTAAATTTTTGTAAGTTAAATGAGTATGCAACAGCAAGATGAAGTTTTCGAAGTTATTTTAATTGGAGATTCTGGGAATATAAAAAGAAACCAGCCTGATGAATTGATAGAAATGATGAAAGCTCACTTGCCAACTAAAGCTAATTCAGCCATTGTGTTTTTAGGAGACAATATCTATCCAAAAGGATTACCTCCAGAAAATGATCCACTTAGAGCAGATGCTGAAAAAGTAGTACAGATTTATCATCAATCAGTTGAAAATTTCCCTGGTCAAGTGTATTTTATCTCTGGAAATCATGATTGGAATAAAGGGAAGGAAGATGGAATCGAATATGTATTAAGACAAGAGAAATATATTCAGAAGCTTTTTCATCAACCAGATGTTTTTATTCCCGAAAATGGTTGTCCTGGCCCAAGAGAAATTAATTTAACTGAGGATTTAGTGATGATTGCCATTAACACTCAATGGTGGATTCAGAAAGGATTTAGACCCATTGGTGCTCATGAAGGATGTGGAATTGAGCATGAGGAAGATTTTTTTACGCAGCTAGAAGAAATTTTAGAGCGAAATAAGGATAAAAGAATCCTGATGATAGGTCATTATCCTATTTATAGCTACTCTTTACATGGAGGAAGATATAAATTCAAACATCACTTATTCCCGCTTACACTTTATAAAAAAAGAGCTTATCTACCTATACCATTTTTAGGATCATTATTACCACTATACCGAAAATACTTTGGCGCCAGAGAAGATTTATCTCATCCAAGATTTAAAATTTTAAGAAAACGATTAAAAGAGATTTTTAGAAAATACCCTGGATTAATTTATGCAGCCGGACACGAGCACAACTTGCAATTTATAGAGAAATATCAAAATAATTATATCATTAGCGGCGCAGCTTCAAAAGCTACTTATGTTTTAGATAGTAAGCATTCGCGTTTTGGAATTTCGGCAAAAGGTTTTTTTAAGATTAAATTTTATAAAGAGAATAAGGCGAAAGCAGAAGCTTGGATAGTTGAAGAGGGCAACAAAAAAGGAGAGTTAGTTTATGAGGGTTGGATGCTTTAGATGATTTGGAATAAGTACTTTTAAAGCGGCAGGTAAACAAGCCAAATTAATCTCTTTAACTTGCCCAATTACTTCACCATCAATCTGTAATAAAGTAGCTCTTTGCGATTTGACTCGAGCTTCTTTACATTGTATCACTTCAAAAAAATTAGAATATTTAAGCGTCCTCCTAAACATTTGAAAAGTAATCTTGATTAACTCATATTTTGGAAAAGGTTTTACAATACATATTTCGAAAAGACCATCATTTAACTTTCCATCAGGATTAATAACCGCTCCAGTACCATATTGAGTTGCATTTGCAAAAGTTAGAGAGACAGCCTTAACTCGTCTTTTCTTTCCGTTAGTAATAATGCTAAAATTAGTTCTCTTTAGGACAAATACTTCAAAAAATAGGTGTTTAGCGTAGGTTAATAATCCTCTTTTACTATCTAATTGAAAGCGTTTTACAATTCGAGCATTTAGCCCTACATCAGCTAAATGAATAGATATTTCATCATTTACTTTTAGTAAATCAATTTTCGTCTCTTTTCCAGAAACAATTAATGCTAAGCAATCTTTGATTTGAATAGGAATTTGGAGTTCTTTAGCCATCCCGTTAGCGGATCCCATTGGAATAATCAATAAAGAAATATCAGTTTGTTGAATGATTTGGGCAATTAAATTTACAGTACCATCGCCACCTACAGCCGCTACAATATCAGGTTGATGAATCTTTATTTCATTTTTAATTTCAGCAATTACATCACCATCATTCATTTTATAAATGAAAAATTGAAAATGTAGCTTTTTGGCAGCATTGCTGATTATTTTTTCAATATCAACCTTACTTTGCAAGCCTGCTTTTTTGTTAATAACAAATAATACTTTTTTAGTTGACATTAGTCTTCCAATACCTCATCCTCTTCAGGATTAAATTTACTGTCCATATCATCCATTAATAAAGTAATTGGCTTTAAATGATTAGAATGAGATAGTATTACTTTTAAAACCCCCATGGCTGGTATAGCGATAATCATTCCAGCTATTCCTAAAATTTTCCCACCAATTACTAAGGCAATTATCGCTGCCAAGGCGTTAATACTTACTTTATTACCCATTATTTTAGGGGTTATGATATTTCCTTCTAAAAACTGAATAAATATATAAACGCCAATGACGCCAATAGCATACCAAGAACTATCTTTAGTAATTAAAGCCATTAGAACTGGTAATGAGCAACCAATGAAATTTCCGATGTATGGAATAATGGTCAACACAGCTGAGAATACACCAAAAAAAATGGCGTAAGGAATTCCCAAAATAAGTAAGCCTATACAGTTTAATGTAGCAATGGTTAAAATCACTAGGGACATTCCCGAAACATAGCCTTGTATGACGTTTTTAACTTGCTGAATCCAACTTTTTTTATCTTTCTTTTTAACTGGAAAATAGCTAATTAATACATTCTTAAAATTATTACGATATAGCAAGAACAGGAAAACATAAACAGGGATTTGCACTATTGTTGCAATGATTCCTGATGTAGATAATAGTATAGTACTAATATAAGAGGAGGCATTATTAATTCCGCTTTGAAAAATAGATTCTTGCTCTTTAATATTTAAGCCAAATTTATCTTCAATAAAATTATGCGTATTCTCTAATGACAAGTTAACTTTTTCCTGAAGATTAGGTAGATTTTTCACAAGATCTGTTAATTGGATACTTACTAAATAAGCAAACAATCCAATAACACCAATAAAAACAATTAGGGAAAGAGAAATAGCGAGTATCCTAGGGATTTTCTTTCGCTCTAACCATTGATTAACAGGTATCAATGCAAAAGCGATAAAACCGCCAATTAACATTGGGACAAATAAATCTCCAGCCCAAATTAAAATAAAAACTATTAATGCAACAATGAAAAGTATTTTATATACATAATCTAGTTTGGATAACATCCTATTGTCCATATAAAAAACTGATTAAAGTTGATCTTTTAATTCTAACATAAAAGATTTAATTTTCTTTAAAGAGTCAACCACCTTTTGCTGATCTAAAACCTCGTTTTTATTATTTTTCAAATGTTCTTTAGCACCTTGTATTGTAAATCCTTTATCTTTAATCAAATGAAAAATAATCTTAAGATTATCAATATCCTCTGGTCTAAATAAGCGATTACCCTTTGCATTTTTCTTAGGTTGCAAAATCTCAAATTCTTTTTCGTAGAATCTAATTAATGAGGCGTTTACCTCAAACATATCAGCTACTTCGCCAATTGGGTAGTATAGTTTGTTAATTTCTCTTTCTTTATATGGCATTTGATATGGTTAAGATTGACTGATATTAATCTAATGATTGGTTCTCTCTTGAAGCAACTTCTAACATGGTCATGTATTCGGAAGGACTTAAATCATTAAAGAAGAAATTTATTGGATTAATTTGTTTTCCATTCTTAATTACTTCATAATGACAGTGAGGACCAGTTGAAGCTCCTGTATTTCCAACATATCCAATCACGTCCCCACGATGAACTCTTTGACCTTTCCTTGCCTTAAATTTGCTCATGTGAGCATATTTAGTAACATAACCATAGCCATGGCTGATCATAATTCTATTGCCATATCCTCTTTCTCCTCCAGCTGCAATAACAACACCATCACCAGTTGCGTAAATAGGAGTTCCAATAGGAGCAGCGAAGTCTAATCCCTCATGCATTTTTCTAATTTTATAAATGGGGTGCATACGATAACCAAATCCAGAAATTGAGCCTCTTAGTTTTCTACTGTCAATAGGCTGTACAGCTGGTATAGAAGCCATCATTTTACCTTTTGACGCTACAGTTTTAGCTAACTCATCGTATGATTTAGATTGGATATACATTTCTTTCGATATCACATCTAATTTCTTGGTAGTCTCTACCATAAGATTAGACGAGGTATAATTTTCTAAATTTTTATATCTGTTGATTCCACCAAAACCAGCTTTTCTCACATCTAAAGGAATGGGTTCTGCCTCAAAAATAACCCTGTAGATATTATCATCTCTTTGTTGCAAATCGCCCATTACAATATCCATCTGTTTCAATCTACCCTTTAAAATATTGTATTGAAGATTAAGCGCACCAATTTCTCTTTTTAGCTGCTTTTCTTTTGGAGAATCTAAAAATGTATATGCAAATGCAATGATAACAAATGAAAAAACTAAAGCTGTAGATAGGAATCCTAAACCTTTTAATATTCTAACTCCCCAACTTAATTTAACCTTTTCATATTTAAGTGTTTGAGAATTAAAATAATATTTTGTTTTTGCCATGAATTGATAATTAATAAATTACAAGGATTAACTAAAGTGACCAAAGGTAAAAAAAAAACTTTAACAGCGAATTTAGAAGGATGTTGCAAACAAAAAAGATCAGCCCATTATGGACTGATCTTTTAAAGTTAGTAATTAATATATTTTAATTTGCTCTTCCAGTTTTTTTATCCTTACCTCTACCAATTAGGTAACCTGCACCTGCACCAGCAGCAGCACCAACAATAGCACCTCTACCGGTTTTTTTATCTATTAGAGCACCAGCACCAGCACCAGCAACACCTCCAATAACGGCGCCTTTAGCTGCAGAACTCCAACCTTTTCTATGTTCAACAGGAGCTGCTTGAGTGGTAGAATAATGATTTACTATAACAGGTCTTGCAGCAGCCTCTTTCTTAGCTTCGGTTTTTGCTACTTCAGCCCTTTTAAAGCTATCTAATTTCAAACTATCTTTCATCATCTTAATAGAATCTGCTCTTTCGTCTGAACTTGCTTTGTATTTATTATTACAAGCAGCTAAACTAGCTGCTATCAAAATAATTCCAATTAACTTTTTCATTACTTTATTTTTAGTTTAAATATATGCTATAATATGCGTTAAAACTGTGCCAAAGATTTTTTTTATGTTTTAAATCGTGTTTTATAGCACTAGGGATGTACTATTTTGCATACAATAAATTGTAAAATGTTCTTTTAGGCAGCAATATTTTCTTTTTCTTGTTTTTTCATCTTTTCATTATAGATGTCTGTTGGACTACCAAACAGAAAGAAAATTTTTCTTTTAAGACCCTTTGCATTCTTTATATCTGTAACCATATCCTTGTACTCATGAAAATTTAAAAATATTGGATTAAAGCGATCTCCAATTTTTTTAGTTAAGCCATAATCCGGTCTTTCTTCTTCCTTTTGATAGGTGCCAAACATCCGATCCAAAAAAATAAAAGTTGCTGCATAGTTTTTATCTAAGTACTTTTCTTGACAACCATGATGAACCCGATGGTTGGAAGGAGTTGCCAAAATATATTCAAAAAATTTAGGTAATTTTTTAATATACTCGGTATGTACCCAAAATTGAAATAACACGCTTATCTGGCTTACTACAAAAATGATTATCGGATGAAAACCCATAAATAAGATGGGCAGAAAAAATATTGTTTTAATATTTTGTACCCAGCTCAATCTAAATGAAACTGAGAGGTTATAATTCTCGGCTGAGTGATGAATGATATGAGTAGCCCAAAAAAAACGGTTTTGGTGCGATATCCTATGCGACCAGTAACTGCATAAATCAAATAATATATAACAAGGTATTGCTGTCCACCAGTTTAATTCCATTCGCCATGGAACTAAGTTGTAAATCCAAATGGCCGTATATAAAAGTCCAACTTTTATAATTAAACCTAATCCAACGTTCACTAAACCGGTGACGGTGGAGCCTAAAGTTTCTTTTAAAGGATAATTTTTTTTCTGTTTTCTCCATGAATAAATGATTTCTGTAAGAGTGAGTATCGCCATCACAGGTATGGCATAAATAATCAGGTTGGGAGCATTTTTTTTAAGATTTAATATTTGTTCATATAGAATTGGATCGGCTCCGAATAGAAATGAAAGTATCGTCATGCTTTTAAAATATGGATTTAAAATTACTTAACCGACTTAAATCACGAATCATTTCAATTTTAATGATTTTACAGAATGCTAAACAATGAATTTTCATCTTTCAACTCTCCCCATTCTCCTTATATTTGCAACTTATGAATATGACTGCACACGAGATTCGCCAGCAATTTTTAGATTTCTTTAAGTCAAAAGGGCACCAGGTTGTACCTTCAGCACCCATTGTGGTGAAAAACGACCCAACATTGATGTTCACCAATGCTGGGATGAACCAGTTTAAAGATTTGTTTTTGGGCGAAGCGGCTATCAAATATCCACGGGTAACTGATACGCAACGTTGTTTACGTGTATCTGGAAAGCACAACGATTTGGAAGAGGTAGGAATTGATACCTATCACCATACCATGTTTGAGATGTTGGGCAATTGGAGCTTTGGCGATTATTTCAAAAAAGAAGCGATTGAATGGAGCTGGGAATTACTCACTAAAGTTTATGGCTTACCAAAAGACCGTTTATACGTTACCATTTTTGAAGGTGACGAAAAAGAAGGTTTACCTAAAGATCAGGAAGCTTTTGATTTATGGAAGCAATTTGTGCCTGAGGATAGAATCCTTTTAGGCAATAAGAAAGATAATTTTTGGGAGATGGGCGAAACTGGCCCATGCGGACCTTGTTCTGAAATTCATTTCGACAGCCGTTCTGATGAAGACAGAGCGAAATTGAACGGAGCCACTTTGGTAAACGCCGATGATCCATTGGTGATTGAAATATGGAACAACGTGTTTATGCAGTTCAACCGCCAAAAGGATGGAAGTTTGAAAAACCTACCAGCTCAACATGTAGATACAGGAATGGGTTTCGAACGTTTGGTGCGTGTCATTCAAAATAAAACTTCTAATTACGATACCGATGTTTTCCAACCAATGATTCAGTTTATTGCTGAAAAGAGTGGCATTGCTTACGGTGCAGCAGAGAAAACAGACATTGCCATGCGGGTAATGGCTGATCATATCAGAGCCATTGCTTTTGCCATTGCCGATGGACAATTGCCTTCTAACAATAAAGCGGGTTATGTCATTCGCCGTATTTTGAGAAGAGCTGTTCGTTATGCGTATCAATATTTAGGTTTTAAGGAGCCTTTCTTCAATCAATTGGTTCCACTTTTAGCAGATCAATTTGAAGGTGTTTTCGATGAATTATATGCGCAAAAGGATTTTGTTCAGAAAGTAGTTTTAGAAGAGGAGAATAGCTTTTTAAGAACTTTAGAGAACGGAATTCAACGATTCGAAAATTTACCTCATTTATCTTTAATGTATAAAGCTATTGAGAAATTTGGAGAGTTTGAAGCAAATAAAAGATCAGAATGGATTTCAAATGAAATAACTCAAATGAAAACTTTTGAAATTAATGGAAATGAAGCTTTTGTTTTATCTGATACTTTTGGATTTCCAATTGATTTAACTGAATTGATGGCTCGCGAAAGAGGGTGGAAGGTAGATATTGATGGTTTTGAAAAAGCATTAATTCAGCAAAAAAACCGTTCCAGAGCAGCAACCGCTATTGATGCAGGAGATTGGATTGCTGTAAACAAAGGAGAAGAAGTAGAATTTGTAGGTTATGATGATTTAGAAGCTCATGCACAAATTTTAAAATACCGTAAAGTAAAAGCAAAAGGAAAAGAACAATTTCAATTGGTATTGGACAGAACGCCTTTTTATGCAGAAAGCGGTGGGCAAGTAGGTGATACAGGATTATTAATAGGAGAGGGTGAAGAAGTTAAAATCACGGATACAAAAAAGGAGAACGGCTTAATCATCCATTTCACAGATAAATTACCAGGAAATTTAGAGTCTACATTTCTAGCGAGAGTAGATCGCCAGAAAAGAATCTTGACAGAAAATAATCATTCTTCAACCCACCTTTTACATGCCGCTTTAAAAATGGTTTTGGGAGCACATGTCAATCAAAAAGGAAGTTTGGTGAATGAAGATGTTTTACGTTTCGATTTCTCCCATTTTTCTAAAGTGAGTGATGAAGAGTTAAAACAAATTGAAGGGATTGTAAATGAGAAAATAAGAGAGAATATTTCGTTAAAAGAAGAGCGAAATGTACCTTATCAACAAGCTTTGGATAGTGGCGTAACTGCATTATTTGGAGAGAAATACGGTGATTTTGTTCGTGTCATTACTTTTGATGATCATTACTCAAAAGAATTGTGCGGAGGGACTCATGTTCCAGCAACCGGACAGATCGGTTATTTCAAAATTGTTTCAGAAAGTGCTGTTGCGGCTGGTGTTCGTAGAATTGAGGCCATTACAGCCATCAAAGCAGAAGAATTTATTCATCATCAGGATGAGTTAGTTAAAAGCTTGAAAGAATTGTTAAAGAATCCAAACGATATTGCTAAATCAGTTGAAGCTTTATTGGAAGAAAACAACAAGCTGAAAAAGGAAGTAGAGAAATCGGTGATGGAAAAAGCATCTGGTTTAAAAGAAGATTTGAAGGCAAAAGCTCAATCTATAAACGGAATCAACTTTATTGCAGAAACAGTCGCTTTGCCAAATGCAGAAGCTATCAAGAATTTAGCGTATCAACTAAAAGATATCGTAGAAGATATGTTCTTAGTTTTAGCTGCTGATATTGATGGCAAGCCTTTATTAACCGTGATGATTTCTGATAATCTAGTCAAAGATAAAGGAATGAATGCAGGGAACCTGGTGAGAGAATTAGCGAAAGAAATTCAAGGTGGTGGCGGCGGTCAACCTTTCTTTGCCACTGCTGGAGGGAAGAACTTGGCTGGTTTAAGTGCTGCTTTAGAAAAAGCAAAAGAATTTATTTAACAAATTAAAGATGAATAGATTATACATTTTAATCCTGCTAATTTTATCAGGAAATATTGTTTTCGCTCAAAATACAAGTACTCCACCTACGGTTGATGAAATTAAAATACTACCGGTTTTATTTCAACAACGATCTGCAGAATATAGAGCTTTATGTTACCAGGCTTTTAATTTGGCCGAATTGAGAATTAATTGCATTAAAAAACGAGATATTAGAAAGGGTCATCTGGCCATTATTACCGATTTAGATGAAACTATTTTAGATAATAGTTATTCAGAAGCTAACCTCATCCGAGAAGGAAAAAGTTATTCTTCAGCATCATGGAAAAAATGGACAGATTTATCGGCAGCAACAGCAGTGCCCGGAGCGGTAGCTTTTCTGAAATTTGTTCATCAAAAAGGCATCGAAATTTATTACATCAGCAATCGTAAAACGGATGAATTAGCATCAACCTTAAAGAATTTGCAAAAATTAGGTTTACCAAATGCAGATGAAGCACATACTTTATTATATGCTCAAGATTCTCCTAAAGAAGTCCGTAGACAATTGGTAATGAAAGACCATGAGGTGGTGATGTTGTTGGGGGATAACCTAAATGATTTTGCTGATGTGTTTGAGAAGAAAAGTATCGATGAGCGTTTTCAATCAACTGATAATTTTAGAAAGGTTTGGGGCAGTAAATTCATCGTATTACCAAATCCTGTTTATGGAGAATGGGAAAATGCACTTTACAATTATGATTTCAAATTAAGTCCGGAAGAGAAAAAAGCAACTCGACTTAAGTTATTGAAAGGTTATTAAATAATTATTCCGATCATCTGAACAGAAGTTTTATTTACCCAAATAATTCACTTCGTAAATTTTTCTAACCTTCCATCCAGTTGTTTTTAAATTAAAACTCATGATGATTGTACAATATGGGTTCCATCTTCAATTTGAGTGATATAAACATTCATTTCAATTTTCGTTTTATTCCAGTAAGCTTCTTTTATGCGTTTAACAATTGCTTCTAATTCGTCTTCTTTAACCAAAGAAATCACACAGCCCCCAAAACCGCCACCCATCATTCGAGCACCAAGAATGCCAATCTCTTTTTTAGTATAACTTATAATGAAATCTAGCTCAGGGCAACTGACTTCGTACAATTCACTTAAGCCTTGGTGCGTTTCGTACATTTTTTGACCAAAATCTTCGATTTTACCAGCATTAAGGTCCTCACAAGCAGCTAACAATCGATTATTTTCTTCGACCACATATTTACATCGATGATAAATATCTAAACTTTCATTAGAAAGACATTCATTGACCATTTCAATAGTTGCATCACGTAAAGTTTTTACTTCAGGATATTTTTGTTGAATAATGTAAACGCCTTCGCTGCATTGACTCGTTCGTACATTATATTCTGAAGAGGCCAAAAAGTGCTTCACCATTGAGTCAAAAAGCACAATTTTAATTCCTTCTAATTCAAATGGAACATATTCAAATTCTAATGACCTGCAATCTAATTTTACAACATGGTTTTTTTTACCAAACACACTGGCGAATTGATCCATAATGCCACAATTCACCCCAACAAATTCATTCTCTGCTTTTTGAGCTAATTTCACCATTTGCATTTTCTCTAAATCAAAATCAAAAATTTCATTTAAAGCAAAAATAGTTGCACATTCCAATGCAGCTGAAGATGACATTCCAGCTCCCAAAGGGACATCGCCTGAAATAACAGCATTAAATCCGCCTACTTTTTTATTGATTTTCAATAATTGATCAACAATACTAATTACATAGTTAGGCCATCCTTTATCAGAGTGATTATAATTTGAAACTGTAGTGGTAAACGATTCTTCTAAATCAGCTGCAAACAGAAATATTGTATCATCTTCTCTTTTAGAAATGGCCACATATGCAGCCTTATCAATTGCGGCAGGTAACACGTAACCCATGTTATAGTCAGTATGTTCACCAATCAGGTTTACTCGTCCAGGAGAGCAAATAATTAATGGAGTTTTGTTAAGTTTTTTTAAAAAGATATCATGAACTATTTGTTCTGCTGCTTTCATTCTCAGTTAATTTAGTTCTTAAAATTAAAGAATATTTTAGTTTTCGAAAATTCTATCGATGAAAACAATTTTAAAATATGAATACTTTAAACTGGAAATAAGAAATAAGAAATTTTCGGGATTGTTTTGAGAAAATTGGGACTTCTACAAATGGTTAAAGTGATAGATAAACTAAGGAGATAAAATTAAGAATGGATGTATTCCATATTTAATTCAAAATCTTTAATGATGTAATAGTCTGGGATGAGAACTTTTATTTCTGTTAATTGATCTTGATCTTCTATACTTACAATACCATTTAATTTATCAACCGCAGTTTTAATAGTGTATAGCCCTAATCTGATTCCATCGGCCTGACCTTTATTTTTAAATAATTCGAAAGCATGTTCTTTCTCATTTTTAGTAAATTTAATCCCATTATTAGATATAGATAAGCTTAAAATGCCATTACTATCAATAAAAGTATTGATATTTATTTTTGGCTTTTTTATATCGCTAAATTTGAATGCATTATCCAAAATATTTGTAAAAATTGATTCTAAGATTTCTGTGTCAGAATGAAATTTATTTAAGCTTTGTGTTTCTGTTTGAATCGTAATTTCCGCTTTTGTTGTTCTATATTTTTTGTTTAAAACCGATAAAATATTGTTCATCATGTCAGCTATAACAACCGGTTCAATTTGCAGATTTTTCGTTCTCAAATTATTAACTAAAATCATTTTCTTTAGCATATCATCCATTTTTTGGGACTCTATTTCAATGAGCTCTACCAATTCTTGTTTATCATCTTCTGATTTAGCTAAAGATGATAAACCTAATATTCTACATAAAGGTCCTCTTATATCGTGTGATGTACTGTAAAAGAAGGATGATAACTCATTATTTACACCTTTAAGTTTCGCATTGAGAATATTTAATTCTTTAGTTCTCTTATCAACCTGAGTTTCTAGCTCTTTATTATAATTATTTTGACTAGCTGTATAATTCTCTTCTTTTTGTAGAATTTCCTTTAGAAATAAATATAGAAGAAAACCAATTGCTGAGTAAATAATCAAGACTATTGATATATTTTTAATCAACATCCATTTTACATTCAGCATAAATTCTTTAAAATTTTGATCAGCCTGAACTACAGCAACTGTTTCCCCTTTACTATTTATTATAGGAGAGTATGCTGAAAGCCAAATTCCATTCTCATCATTGTACTCATCAACAAATCCGCCTTTATCAAAATTTTCTAACAATTCTTTAGGTGGGGATTTATACTCATGTCGGTAATAAGGATTTTCACTTGAGGTCACGCCAAAATATACTTTATTTTTATCTGAAGATTTAAATAGCGTATAAATTGGTGTATTAAGATTTAAGGATTTTTCTGTTTTAGCTAAAATTTGATGGATAAAGTTGTATTCATAATTTTGTTTAGTTGTTGCAATTTGATCTTTAGAAGAATATTTATAGGTCAATTTCTGATGCATATCTCCATTTATTTGATTAGATAGGATATGAGATATGGTAGTGAGTTTTGAAAAAGCCGCACTTTTAGCTTGATCAATGCTAGAATTATAGGAGTGAACAGCATTATAAAAAGCTAATGAAATTAAACATAGGTATACTGAGATAATAATTTTAAGTTTAAAATTTTTCATTAACTAATAAGATTGAATGTTTTAACACGAATTAATTTACGTTAAATAAGAGTTATAGGTTTTTTACCCTAACAAAAAAAATAATTTCAATTAATAATAAAGAAATATAAGTGAGGGATTTTAAATTTTAATGTTCTATTATGGTACTAAAAGTATCACAATGCTAATAGAAATTATAGAACAGTAATATATAGTAAAGTATTTGTTATTTAACTCCAAAATTTGAACTTATCAAGTTTAAATAATTAGATTTGTCTTAAAAGCCAATATTTATATGTCAGAAACAGCAGAACTTAAATTAGAAGGTACAGTTTACAGCTTACCAATTATAGAAGGTACAGAAAATGAAAAAGCGATAGATATTTCGAAATTAAGAGATCAATCTGGTTTTATAACATTAGATAGTGGTTTTAAAAACACAGGTGCAACAAAAAGTGCCATTACCTTTTTAGACGGCGAAAAAGGAATTTTAAAATATAGGGGTTATCCAATTGAACAATTGGCAGATCAATCTTCCTTTTTAGAAGTTGCCTACTTATTGATCTTTGGCAGCTTACCTACTAAAGATCAAATTGCAGATTTTCAACATCAGATCAGTAGACACACATTAGTTCACGAGGATATGAAGAAGTTTTTTGATGGATTTCCATCAAAATCTCATCCAATGGGACAGCTTTCTTCGTTGGTATGTTCTTTATCTTCATTTTATCCAGAATCATTAGATCCAAATCAAACACAAGAAGAATTTGATTTAACCATCATTAAACTTTTAGCAAAGATGGCTACTATCGTTTCTTGGATTTATAAAAAGTCATTAGGACACCCTATTATCTATCCTCAAAATAAATACGATTATGTAACTAACTTCTTAAATATGACTTTTGGTCAGCGTACAGAAGAGGTAGAGATTGATCCAGTTGTTGTGAACGCAATGAATAAGTTATTGATCTTACATGCTGATCATGAGCAAAATTGCTCTACTTCAACAGTTAGAATTGTAGGTTCTTCTGATTGCAACTTATATGCTTCTATTTCTGCGGGTATTTCTGCATTGTGGGGACCATTGCATGGTGGAGCAAATCAGGCTGTAATTGAAATGTTGGAAAAGATTAAAAATGATGGTGGTGACGTTGATAAGTGGGTTTTAAAAGCAAAAGACAAAAATGATTCGTTCCGCTTAATGGGCTTTGGTCACAGAGTTTATAAAAACTTTGATCCACGAGCTAAAATCATTAAAAAGGCATGTGATGATATTTTAGAGAAATTAGGAATTAACGATCCAGTTTTAGATATCGCTAAGAAGTTAGAGGAAGTTGCTTTAAGTGATTCTTATTTTGTAGAGAGAAAACTATATCCAAACGTTGATTTCTACTCAGGCATCATCTATAGAGCTCTAGGTTTCCCAACAGAAATGTTTACAGTTCTGTTCGCTTTAGGTCGCTTACCAGGATGGATTTCACAATGGAAAGAGATGAGAGAGAATAAAGAGCCAATTGGTCGTCCTCGTCAAATTTATACTGGTGAAAATACCAGAGATTATGTAAGTATTGAAAAAAGATAATAAAAGATTTTAACCTAACAAAAAAGCCACTTTGAAGAGTGGCTTTTTTGTTAACTCATATTTTCACTAATGAATCATCAATGAACTAAGTTTGGAACAATATCTTTCTCTCTTTGATGCTTGTATTTGAAAACAAACGGGAATACAATAGCAAGAACTAATGCATAAGCTGCAAAAGTAAACCAGATATTTTGCCAGTTTCTAATGCCATCAACGGTAAAGTAATCTACAACCAGACCGCTTATCCAACCACCTAAGTAGGCACCAACACCATTTGTTAAAACCATAAACAAACCTTGTGCGCTAGCTCTAATTTTTGGTTCCGCCTCACGCTCCACAAATAATGAACCCGAGATATTAAAAAAATCAAACGCCATTCCGTAAATAATCATAGACAGTACAAGTAGCCATAATCCATCGCCAGGATTTCCAATTCCAAATAAGCCAAATCTAAAAACCCAAGCAATGATACTGATTAACATGACAGTTTTAATTCCAAATCTTTTTAAAAAGAATGGAATAGCCAATATGAAAAGCGTTTCGGAAATCTGAGAGATAGAAATTAAAATATTAGAGTGTTTTACCCCGAAAGAATCTTTATAAGCAGCAATACTACCAAAATCATCTAAAAATGGTTTACCAAAAGCGTTTGTAATCTGCAATGCTGCACCCAACAACATGGCGAAAAGGAAAAAAATCACCATCTTTTTCCTCTTAAATAAAACCAAGGCGTCTAATCCAAACGATTCTGACCACGAAAGTTTTTTATCTCTCTTTGCGGGAATACAAGCGGGCATCGAAAAGCTGTAAATAGCCAATAAAACTGATGCTGAAGCACTAACAATAAATTGAGAAGAAGTTAATGTCCACCCAAATAAATCAACCACCCAAACGGCCACTATAAAACCGATGGTTCCCCAAACTCTAATTGGAGGAAAGGTTTTTACAATATCAAAACCATTTTTTTCGAGCGTAATATAAGAAACAGTATTATTGAGAGCGATAGTTGGCATAAAGAACATGGAATTAAAAAGTATAACCCAATACATCATTGAAGGGTCTTGTACCTTTGAAGCCCAGAATAATAAGCCCGCTCCAACTAAATGACAAAAACCTAATACCTTTTCAGCATTTATCCATCTATCAGCAATTACACCCATTAATGCGGGCATAAAAAGCGAAGCCAACCCCATAGTGCCATAGGTTAAGCCTATTTGCGCACCTGTTGCATGTAAAACGCTAAACATATACCCACCTAAAGAGATTAACCATGATCCCCAAATAAAAAATTCAAGGAAATTCATCGCAATTAAGCGAGATTTAATATTCATATCATCAAGAATTAATATTGCAAACTTTGCCTAAGATATGTATTCTAATGAATAAATAAAACGATTAAATAGGATGAATAATATAGTACTAAAACAAGGGTTAAAGCCGTAGTTAGGATGTTTTTCTTTTACTAATCTCGTCTCTAATCCTTGCTGCTTTTTCATAAGCTTCTTCGCTTAAAGCCTCTTGGAGTTTTGTTTGTAGCTCTTCTATGGAGAAAGAAGTGTAATTACCACTAACTTTGGGTTTACTTTCATCAGCAGGTTCAATATTATCTAAAAAAACAAAATCGTTTCCTTCTATCACTATTCCTGCGGAAGCTAATATAAATTCATAGGTATAAATTGGGCATTCGAACCTAACTGCTAATGCAATTGCATCAGACGTTCTAGCATCAATTTCCATATTCTTTTTGCCATCATTGCAGATTAACTTGCTGTAGAAAATGCCATCAACTAAATTATAGATAATTACTTCCTGAATATTGATGTGATAGGCTTCGGCAAAAGACTTGAAAAGATCATGAGTCAATGGCCTACTGGGAGTCATTTTTTCTATTTCTATCGCGATAGCTTGAGCTTCGAATCCTCCTATAATAATTGGTAATCTTCTTCGTCCGCTTACTTCTCCTAAAACTAGAGCATACGCTCCGGATTGAGTTTGACTATAAGATAAGCCTATGATATCTAGTTTGATTTTCTTCATTTTATATTTAAATCCCGATAGAACAAATGACTAAATATTTTGATTTTTAGTCAATTTTAAAATAAAGCCGAATTTGAATTCGGCTTTATTTATCATGCAAATTTAAGCATTCGCTTTTAAAGATTTTACAGCAGCGATCATTTTCGGCACAACTTCAAACGCGTCACCAACAATTCCATAATCTGCAACCTTAAAGAAAGGCGCTTCAGGATCTTTATTAATTACTACAATTACTTTAGATGAAGAAACACCAGCTAAATGCTGGATAGCTCCAGAAATACCAATTGCTATATATAAGTTTGGTGAAATTGCAATTCCTGTTTGTCCAACGTGTTCACTATGTGGACGCCAATCAGCGTCAGAAACTGGTTTAGAACAAGCTGTTGCTGCACCTAATAAATCAGCTAATTCTTCAATCATTCCCCAATTTTCAGGACCTTTTAAACCTCTACCAGCACTAACAACAAGCTCTGCATCTGGCAAAGAAACTTTATCTGTTGCTCTTACAATTTCTTTGATAATGGCTTTAAAGTCTGAATCTTTGATATCTGAAGTGAATTCTTCCACATTTGCTGAACCAACAACTTCTTCTATTTTGTAAGAGTTTGGTGTTAATGAGATCACTTTAATAGCTGAATTCATTTCAACAAAAGCGAAAGCTTTGTTAGAGAATGCAGTTTTCTTTATTATGAACTTTCCACCATCTGTAGACGGTAGATCGACAGCACCATCAGCTACTGCGGCTTCTAACTTTGCGCCAATTCTAGGTGCTAAACCTTTTCCGGAGAATGAGTTGGAAAGTACAACAACTGTTGAACTTTCTTTTTTGGCAGCTTCTGCGACAACCGATGCGTAAGCCTGATTAACAAAAGTTTTTAATTTATCATTTGTGACATTTAAAACTTTTTCGGCACCAAATTTCCCTAAATTTTCTAAATCTGATGAAGCGACATTACCAATTGAAATAGCAACTAAATTAGTTTCTAACTGATTGGCTACTGCTTTCGCATAAGAAACAGCTTCGAATATTGATTTTTTGAACTTGCCTTCGGCATTTTCTACATATACTAAAACGGACATATTTTTTTATTTAAAAGATATAAATCTCTAATTATTAATTTGTTTTTGCGTTAGGGATGGTAGCGGCATCCTTTTTTGTGCGCCCTTCGACTCCGCTCAGGGTGACAAAAAAGATACAGCGAATAGCCCGCCCGAACGCCCAAAATATTTTAAAAAACTTTAGCTTCGCTGTGTAAAAGCTCAATTAATTTCTCAGGATCAGCCGCGTCAACTAATTTTACTGTGCCTCTTGGAGTCGGAGTTTCAAACTTCACAACATCTGATAAAGTTTTCACTTCAACAGGTTCTACAACAGCTAAAGGTTTAGTTCGAGCCGACATGATTCCACGCATATTAGGAATTTTCCACTCTGCAACACC
Organism: Bacteroidota bacterium; assembly: GCA_018828585.1. Lineage (GTDB taxonomy): Bacteria > Bacteroidota > Bacteroidia > Sphingobacteriales > Sphingobacteriaceae > Pseudopedobacter. Next base: position 23,333 of record JAHJVW010000053.1, on the reverse strand, counting down.
TTCAGCAGTTCCTGCCACAAATGGGAAAGGGATGGTAATTACTTCTTTTCCTCCCTCTATTTCACGTTCAACAGTTGCAGCGTTTCCGTCAACATCTAATTTTTTAATGATAGAAACTGAAGGAATATCTAATAATTCTCCTAACATGGCTGCAACTTTTGCGCCATTATAATCAATAGATTCGCGACCAGTTAAGATGAGGTCAAAAGATTGATCTTTAGCGTAAGCGGCAATTTGTTGAGCAACATAATAAGCATCATGTGGTGCTGCGTTAATTCTTACGGCATCTGTTGCGCCAATTGCTAATGCTTTACGGATGGTAGGTTCGGTTGATATTTCACCAACATTTATTACGGTTACAGTTCCATTTCCATTCTCTGTCAGTTCAATAGCTCTTGATAATGCAATCTCATCGTAGGGATTTAACACAAATTGAACACCTGCAGTATTAAATTGAGTGTTCTCGTTAGTAAAAGTTATTTTTGTGGTAGTATCTGGAACGTTACTAATACAAACTAAAATTTTCATCATTTTTATTTATTTTTAATGGTGATGAAGCAATCATGATAAGATAATGATACCTAGTGAAGTTTTGTATAATCATGATAGTTTCATATAATTGGATTTTTAGCAAATTTAAATAATAAAGTCGATTATAAAATGGCCATAGACAGATTAGAGCGATTACTTGAGTTTTTTAACAATGAACCAAATGACCCATTTTTGAAATATGCACTCGCGACCGAATATCTTCGTCTAAATAACCATGAAAAAGCATTATGGTTTTATTTAGATTTGATTAAAAATCATGCTGATTATGTTGGTACTTATTATCATCTTGGGAAGCTATATGAAATGTTGATGGAACAGCAAAAAGCTTTAGAAATTTATGAGCAAGGGATGATTATTGCTAAAAATATAAAAGATCAACATGCATTAAATGAATTGATGGGTGTTTACAATAGTTTACAGGACGAGTTATTAGATTAGCAATTGAAACCAAAACGTTTTAGCAAATTAGTTTTTTTAGGTGATGTCATTGCCTTTATGTTGACTTCTTTTGGGGGTCCACAAGCTCATCTAGCTATTCTATTAAACGATTTTGTGAGGAAGCGTAAATATTTAACAGAAGAAGAGTTGATGGAGCTTTTTGCTTTAACTCAAATTTTACCTGGACCTTCCTCCACCCAAACATTAGTCGGAATAGCTTATAAAATCGGTGGTTTATGGATGGGATTACTCACATTTTTTATATGGTCGTTACCATCAGCTGCCATTATGTGTTTTATTGCCATAAATTTTAAATCTTTTTCTTTACATCCTGAGTTTGCAAAAGCCCTATCTTTTATTCAACCTATTGCATTGGGAATTGTAGCTTTTGCAGCTTATTCATTTGGCAAAGTAGCTTTAAAAACCGAAGTGAGTATTATCTTAGCTTTAAGTGCTATGGCAGCGAGTTTAATTTTAAAGAATGCCTACGCTTTCCCTATTTTAATTTTATTGGGAGGGATCATCAGCTCGGCTGTAGAAACAAGGCAAGAAGAAAATGAATTAAGAGTTCGTTTGTTTACCAATGTCAATACCCGGAAAGTTGCCTACTTTATAGGTGTATTATTATTCTTTGGTTTGTTAGGTGCCATCATTAATACTACCTCTCCTTTTAGTTTACCGATTAGACTTTTTGAAAATTTTTACCGTAACGGAATTATTATTTTTGGTGGAGGACAAGTCTTGGTTCCTTTATTGTTTACAGAGTTTGTAGAAGTAAAACATTACCTCACTGGGCAAGAATTTCTATCAGGTTTTGCTTTACAGCAGATGATACCCGGCCCTACTTTTTCATTTACCTCATTTTTAGGTGCTATGACTTTAGGCAACCGAGGCTATAGTATTTGGGGACAAATTTTAGGTAGCGCAATTGCTGTGGTTGGGATTAATGCGCCAGGAATTATTTTAGTTTTGTTTATTGTTCCATTTTGGAACGATTTGAAGAAAATAACACGTATAAGACGCTCTTTAAGTGGCATAAATGCTGTAGCAGTTGGGTTTATGATTGCTGCATTTTGGTTATTATTGATTCCTATTGGTATAACTTTCTTAACCACAGGAATTATGTTAACTACATTCTTAATTTTAAGATACACTAAAATTAAAACGCCTTATATTATATTGGTAGGTGTTTTGGCTGGTATTTTATTAGCTTAAATAATAATTAATATTTCTATTATTACCAACCTTAAACTTATACCTTCATCAAATCGTTTATAAATAAATTAGACATCATTATGAGGATACCCATTATAAGAAAAGACATAACCATTTTACCAGATCCGAAAAGAGTTATCGCTAGATTTTTTTATAATGGAAAAGAAAGAGCAAGAGAAGTTTTAGATCATATTATTGCTTTAAGCGAAGAGGAGGTATATCGAATTATCTCCCCAATTTTGCAGGAATTTTCTAAAAGACACCGAAACATCACCAGAATTTTAAATAAAAATGCTGATAAATTGATAAATGAAGTTCCAGATTTCAAAACAGATATTTTAGAAACTTCATCATTTAGAAAACTATTGATTGGATCTTATTTCACTCACGAATATTCTATCGAATCTGCTGCTTTTTTTAATCCATCTATCATTGAAGATCCCGATCAATCAGATTTGGAGGAAGGTGAGAGAAGAATCATCATCAGTTTTAGAGCAGTTGGAGAAGGGCACATAGCTTCTATCGTTTTTAGAAAAGCTAAGATTGATAGAGATAATAATATTGAAGTCATGCCATCAGGGAGATACGTGGATGAAGCCGAGGTCATCAAAAATAATATATATAAGAAAAAATATTTTTTGGAAAAAGCGGTAGACTCTCAGATTTCTGAAAAGACTTTAGAGTTAGCAAGAGAACACCTAGATGAAAAATTTGATTATCGAACTTTAAAATCGACTATCGAGCGTTTAATTAATGATAATGAAATTGATAGTGTGGATACCGAATTAGAGAAATTACTTTGGTTGGCAGATTCTTATCATGAAATATTATTTTCTAGAGATACCGATCTTTCAGATCGTATTATTTATCCCATATCAGAATTTGAAAAGAAAGGAATTGAAGATGCAAGGTTTGTGAAGTTCTTTAATGAGGATGGTACTTATAAATATTACGCCACTTATACGGCCTATGACGGAAATGTGATTATGCCTAAACTGTTAGAGACTGCCGATTTTAATTATTTTAAGGTGCGACCTGTGTATGGCAAAGGTGCCAAAAACAAGAATCTCGCTTTGTTTCCACGTAAAATCAATGGTAAATTTGTGATGATGTCTAGAATTGACGGATGGAATAATTATATCATGTATTCTGACAAAGTGAATATCTGGACAGATCCAATAAAATTACAGTCTCCTAAATTCCATTGGGAGTTTGTGCAAATTGGTAATTGTGGTTCGCCAATAGAAACTAAAGAAGGCTGGATAGTGGTGACCCACGGCGTAGGGGCGATGCGTAGATATTGTTTGGGGGTAAGTTTACTCGATTTAGAAGATCCAAGCAAAGAAATTGGAAGATTAAAAGATCCTATTTTGATTGCCAACAAAGATGAAAGAGAAGGTTACGTTCCAAATGTGGTATATTCTTGTGGCTCTATCATCAATAACGGAGAATTGATTATTCCTTACGGGTTATCAGATTATTCCTCCTCTTTTATGACTGTTAATTTGAATGCTTTGTTGAATAAACTAAAGAATGAAAGTTAAGTTCCTAAAATTTTTTTGTAGAGTTTTAGGTATTCTTTTGCCATTTTGGTTGACGAGAATTTCTCTTTTGCATTTATTGAACAGTTTTTTCTGTTTATTGACGGTAGTTTTGAGATCGCCTCAACAGACTCTGAAACATCATTCGCAAGAAAGCCATTCTTTTGGTGTTGAATTAATTCGGGCATAGATCCACGATTGAAAGCAATAACAGGTGTACCGCACATCATAGCTTCTACCACACTTAATCCAAAGGGTTCATTAAAACTAATGGGATGAAGTAATGCCGAAGCATTTCCCATTAATTTATTTCTTGATTCTGGGCCCAAATGACCTAAAAATTGAATATCATCATTTAAATGAGGTTTAACGTTTTTCTCGAAATAATTTGAATCCTGAATAATACCAGCAATCTTGAGCTTTCTATTTGATCTTTTTGCAATTTCAATGGCTTCAACTGTTCCTTTATCAGGATGAATTCGTCCGAAAAAAAGCAAATAATCTTCTGGGTTTTCGTTCAATCTGAAATCATTTACATTCAATCCATTAAACACTGTGGCCAAGTATTTTAAAGAAGAATGACGGTCTGAATCACTAATCGATACGAAATGGCAGTTGTCATTATACTTTTTATAAACAGGAATAATTTTCTCAGAAGAGAAACCATGAATAGTAGTAATGAGGGGCGTTTTAATTAGCTTAGAATAGGTGAGTGGTAAAAAATCAAAATGGTTATGAATGATATCAAATTCATTTGCATGTTCCATTAAGTTGCTAATGTGTAAGCATTCAACAACTTTAGCATCCTTGTTTTTATCATATTCGTAACCTTTATCAATTACAGCGTTTAGTGTTCCTGAAGTTATAGAATCTCCAGTAGCAAAAAGCGTGACCTTTATATCTAATTTAATCAGTTCTTCCGTAAGGTTAGAAGCCATTTGTTCCCAAGGCCCATAATGTTCTGGAGGAGTTCTCCAGGCTATTGGAGATAAAACTGCGACCTTCATTAAGTTGTTAATACCTTATCTGTTAATTTATCGAACTGATATTCTTTTTCTTGAGCTTTTAAAATAGTTAAATGAGAGATAAAATAGGCCAGCGTACTTTCTGCACCTTGATTACGATTTAATCCAACTTCCGTTAAACCGTCACAACAACCATGGGTTTCATGGTCATAAACTGGAATTCTTAGCGTATTTTCTCCTAAGAACCAAAGGTATGCTTGGAACATTTTTTTGATGAAAGTTACATCATCAGTAACGGTGTAAGCTTGGAAATACATCATTACAGCAGCCATAGTCTCTATCGCTTGTTGATCGAAAATGGCTTTGTCTTCACCTTTATAGAACCATCCATCGTTTCCAATTGGATTATAATAACCTTTATCTAAAGTTTCATTATCTAAAAAAGTTAAACTTTCTAATCCTATTTCTTTATAAATATAATTTCCTGTGGCTTCATAAGCCTTTAATAAGGCCATAGGTAAAATGGCGTTATCATAGGTTAATTTTTCTTCAAACCAATGCCAGTCTGTTGATTTATGTTTTTGATATGCGGCAATTAATTTATCAGCCAAAGCAACTAACTTTAGTTTTAAATCATCATCATGATAAGAATTTAAATAATGTGAAATACCCATCATGCTATTCGCATAACCTCTTAAATGTTGTAGTTTATCTAAATGATTTAATGAATTAAAGAATAACTCTCTAGCAAATTCTTTATAAGAGTTATTTGGTGAATTACAAATCATGTAACCTAATGCCCAAAGTGTACGACCGAAAGAATCATCTGTACCTAATTCATCCAGATATTCACGTTTAAAACTTAAAAAGTTTCTAAAATCACCACCTTCGCATTGCATATATTGAATGAAGCTTAAATAAATAGGTAATAATTCTAAAGCCTCCTTACTTTCAAATTGTTCGTATGCCATTAAGGCCATCATCAAAGCTCTTGCATTATCGTCCATGCAATAACCTTCTTTCAAATTTGGAATCCCAAATCTGGCATGTTGAACAATTCCAGTATCATCTGTTAATCTTTTTACATAATCTAAAGTGAAACTGGGTAAAATATCGGTATCCAATATAAAATCTGTTTTGATTTTAAGGTTTGTTTTTTCTAAAATAATGTTCTCAATCAATAATTTATATAATTTTCCAATTTTTGGATATCGTAAGGTTAAACCGTACTTATAAGCTTTATCACGAATGTTTTTTAAGATATTTTCATCATCCAGTAAATGATTTACGATGTTTCCTAATTGCTCATGATCTTCAAAGTTAAATAGTACCCCTCGATCATCTGCAAGTAATTCCTGAGCATGCCAGTAAGGCGTAGAAACCACCGCAGCACCCGCACCAATGGCATATGATAAAGTTCCACTGGTAATTTGAGCTTCATTTAAATAAGGTGTAATATATATCTCAGCAGCTCTTAAATAATTCATTAAATCATTTTCAGGAATAAAACTATTTATAAAACTGACATTTTTAATAACACCTAAGTCTTTTGCCAATAGCATTAAATAATCACGATACTCTTCTCCTTGATTTTTTTTAATATGCGGATGAGTGCTTCCAATTATTGCGTAAACCACATCAGGATGATCTTTTACAATAGCCGGTAAGGCCTTAATCATAGTTTCTAAACCTTTATTTCTGGATATCAGTCCAAAGGTTAATAGCACTCTTTTGTTTTTATAAAGTGTAGAGTTTTTTAGGATGTTTTCAATAGATTCATCATAATCTGGCACCCCATGCTCTATTAAAGCTATCTTACCTCTTGGAATGTCATAAATCTCCATTAAAAATTCGACTGCTTTATGAGCCATCACCACAATTTTTGATGATTGTTTGGCAATTTCTTGAATGATTAATTTTTGAAGATAATTAGGATCTTTTAAAACAGTATGAAGTATGGTAATCAATGGTTTTTCAATTCTGTGTATTAATGGTAAGACATAAATTCCATTATCTCCACCATATATACCAAACTCATGCTCCATAACGCATGCCATTAAATCACTATTATTGATATAGTTAGCAGCTTTAATGTAATCTTTTTGATTTTGTTGCCTGATAATGAATTTCACATCCTTATCATAAGCATACTGGTCGGCATCATCAGAGTCATTGATAGCTATTACTACGCCTTTTGAACTTGTATCTAAGTTCTTTTCAATTGCAGACTTTAAGTTTACATTGAAAGTAGCTAAACCACAAGGTCTAGGGGTATGAGTGGAAATATATCCAAGTTTTATCATAATATGAATTGTATAGACGACTTCTTATAAAATATTGTCTAAAATTTATGCCAAATAAAAAAGTGAGGTATTTTGAGCCAAAAATATATTTAGCTATATGTATTTAAAGAAATGGAATTTAGAATGCTAAATATTATTCCTCATAAAGGAACAGTAAATGAGTAACGCATATCGCCACGATAGACAAGTTATATTTAGGATAAGTCGTATCCTATGATTATGACATTGATTGTCGAATCTATATTATAAAGCTGAGCGGCTTTTGACAAATGATTTACTTTATTAATTTGATGGTTTTTTGTGAAATCAACTGCAAATAAAATTTAAATAATACATGGAAATTCCCTTATGAACTATATGGAATTTCCCGTTTAATAAGTAAATCAATTATTTTGATGTAAATAATCAAGAAATGATTCTTCACTTCACAAATAAGAGGAATGATAGAGAATTAAATACGTTCTAAAACAGTTTTGATCATTTTATCTACAATTTGATCTGGATTTTTAGCAAATTCTAACTTAATCCGTTGAGCCAAAATAGCATTAATAGATAATGCTTGATGACCCAATGCATTTGCCAATGCATAAATGCCTGCTGTCTCCATTTCTAAATTAGTGATTTTTTGATGATTTAATTCAAAACTAGACAAGCTTTCTATCCAATTGGGTATCAAATTTTTAGCCCTCATTATTCTTCCTTGTGGCGCATAAAAACCTGGAGCTGTAGCTGTAATACCTTTTGGCATATCAAACCCTATTTGTTCTAGTAATTTGCCGGAGCCCGAGGTTAGATAAGGTATTGATTTTAAAGTTGGTAAATGTGCTGTGATTTTTTGTAGCAAAAATCGATCTTCTATGGATATATCAGTTTCATAATAAGACATCAATGCATCTAATCCTAAACCATGTGTGGACGCTAAAATACTTCCAACAGGAATATCCTCTCTAATGCTTCCAGAAGTTCCAACACGGATGATATTTAAGCTCTTGAGTACTGATTTAATAGTGCGGGTATCAAAATCAATGTTGACTAAAGCATCTAGCTCATTAAATACAATATCAATATTATCTGTTCCAATTCCAGTAGAAAGCACTGTTACTCTTTTTTTTCCGATGTATCCAGTATGTGTATGAAATTCTCTTTTACCTTTTTTTAATTCGATACTATCGAAATATTTACTCACTTCGCTTACACGATCAGGGTCGCCAACAGTAATGATGATATCAGCGACATCTTCTGGTTTGATATTTAAATGGTAAATACTTCCGTCGGGATTGATGATTAAATCAGCTTCTGATATTTTACTCATATCGTTTTTAGGTATTGGGATTTTAAATTTTCAATGGATTCTAATTTACCAATAATTCTATTGATATCTGATTGATTAATGGTGATTTTGATTTTGCACTTCAAATCAAAATCCTGATCAAAGCTTTCTAAATCTTCATCTTTAATTAATTTCATTACTTCATTCATGTGAAGATATTCGAAATCAATCAGATAAACATCCTGAATCCTTTTCTCGATTATAGAGGTACATTGAACAGCATCTTCTGCAGCAGATTTATAAGCATTAATTAATCCAGGAACACCCAATAAAGTTCCTCCAAAATATCTGACTACTACAATCAGAATATTCGTCAAATCATGAGATAATAAAGTATTAAGAATAGGTCTTCCTGCAGTTCCTGAAGGTTCGCCATCATCGTTTATACGAAAAACACTTCTATCTGTTGTTAAACGATAAGCATAGCAGAAATGTCTGGCTTTGGCATGTTGATTTTTTAATTCGGAAATGATGTCTTTTAAATGTTCTTCACTTTTAAAAGGATAAGTGTAAGCTATAAATTTGCTCCCTTTATCTCTAAAAATCCCTTCTGAAGGTTGATTAATGGTACGATAAGTATCTTCAAATAGCATTTGGTAAATTTAGGATAATAATAGCAGCCAATGCTAATACCAAACCAATCATATTTAATTTACTCAGCTTTTCTTTAAATAAAATAATACCAACTAATGAACCTAACGTAATAACACCAATATCTAAAGATGCAAATACCACAGAAGGCTGATCGCTTTCTATTTGAAGTGCTTTAATGTAAAAGAAGATAGAACCGAAGTTGAAAACACCTAGTATCATACCCGCAACTATAGTTTTGGGCTGAAACTGAAGTGTTCCTCTGATTTTTTGATAAATTAATGATGCAAAACCTATGATGGTTGAAATGCTAAAAATGTAAACCAAAGCAGCTGTAAAACTGATCTCATCGAACTTGGTTAATACATTAAATAAGATATCTATAATTCCTGTACCTAAAAAAACAATTATAGGATACCAGCTCACAATATCTTTCATATTAGCTTTACCAGAAGGTTTTGAAGCATAAATAGCAATTAGGCCAATAATTAAACCAATAATTTTTACAGTGGTGGAAGTTTCACCAAAAATGAGAAATGCAGATATTACGGGAATGATTAAAGATAATCTTTGGGCAATGGATGTTAAAACAATACCTGATGTTTCTATGCTTTTTCCAATAAAATAAAATATAGATATCAGAAGTACTGCTATAACTAGAAATAATAACCAATTCTCGCTGGTTGGTTTGGCGCTTAAATCTGGCTTAAAAAAGAAATAGCAGAATAAAGCGGCAGTCGGATAATTGAAGACAATCGCCTGGTAAGCGTTGGTATAATATCTTTTAAATAATTTAAAATTGACACTGACAACAACACTACAAAAAATAGCAAAAATTATGTATATCATTAATGAGGTTTAAAAGTGCTTAATTGATCATTTCCTACTTTTATTTTTTCTTGTAATCTACCTTTTATTTCGGGTGCTTTTATTCCTGATCCCCAGCTTTCAGTTGAGGTAAAAATACGAGCTTCATCCCAAAGGTTCGCATCAATAAAAGTCTTTAAAGTTTGTGCTCCTCCTTCTATAATCAGCGATTGAATATCCTGCAAATAAAGCTGAAATAAGATGTATTGTGGTAAAAAATGGTCGAAATCTTCAATAGCCACATATAATGTTTTACCTTCTCTATCTGTTTTTAAGGCATTAAAAATAAAAGTTTCACTTTCCTGATTGAATAAATGAAGGTGATTCGGTAAAACTAAATCACGATCAATCACCGCTCTTTTTGGGTTTCTACCGTCTGCTAAACGAACATTCAATTTTGGGTTATCAATAAGCGCTGTGTTTTTTCCTACTAAAACACAATCTTCTTGCGTTCGCCATAAATGCACTAATCTTTTGGCTGCATCTCCGCTAATCCATTTTTGTTCACCATCATCGGGAGCTAAATATCCATCAGAAGTTTGCGCCCATTTTAAAATCACATAGGGTCTTTGCTTTTTAACTCGTGTGAAAAACCGCTTATTTAATTGCTCACATTCATTTTCTAAAATGCCAGAAATAACTTCAATTCTGGCAGCTTTTAATTGAGCAACACCTTTCCCGTTTACGCTTTCAAAAGGATCTAAACAACCAATCACTACTTTAGGGATTTGATACTTAATAATTAAATCAGCACACGGAGGAGTTTTACCAAAATGGGAACAAGGCTCTAATGTTACATAAATGATAGAGCGTTTTAATCTTTCTGCTGCGTCAACATAAGTATCCAAAACCTGGTGAATAGCATTCACTTCTGCATGAGCTTTACCATATTTTTGATGATAACCTTCACCTATTATCTCATCATTTTCAACTACAATAGCGCCAACCATTGGATTAGGACTTACAGAACCTAATCCAAGCTTAGCTAATTCTATTGCTCTTTTTAAAACTATTTCATGTGACAACACGTAACAAAGGTAAATAATTACCTTAATGCTAGAGCATAACCATAACTTGAATTGAATATGAATTTGAATTTCCTCATTTTCTTGATTGGGAGTTTGTTCAGCAATTCGGATACTATCATTTTTAAAGATCAGGGAGCCATTAAAAAGGATTCTATCTTAAAGGTCTACGATCGTTTAGATACCAATAATGGAAATAATTTGATAATTAATCAAATCAATGTATTAGCTTATGAAATTCATCCTTCAGATTATATCAAATCATTTCAGTTTGCTAAAAAATCATTAGAGTTAGCACAAAAATCTCACTATGAGAAAGGGGAAGCTGAAGCTTTCCATATTTTAGGTATATCTTTTAATTATAGTGAAAATTATGTGATTGCCAATGAATATCAGGATAGATGTATTTCTATAGCAAAAAAAATAAATGATAAAGAGCTAATTGCAAGGGCTTATAACGCAAAAGCATTGTCTTTTTACAGATTAAACGACTTTAAAAAAGCGCATCATTATTATGATTTATCAATAACATACTTAAATCAAATTACACCACATCACCCTTTTAAAGGTGCAGTAATCCATAATATTGCGGCTCTTTTTGACAAAGAAGGAAAAAGTAATATTGCCATTAATTATTATGATAGAGCGATTAGCTACAATGAAAGATATCATAATCAATTGTGGTTAGGTCAAAATTACTATGAAAGGGCTATTGCTTATATGCATATTTCTGATTACAGATCTGCACTTTCATCAAGTAATCAATCTTTAGCTTTATCAGAGAAATTCTTAGACTTAAGAACTACTGTAAATAACTTGAATTTTCAAGCTGACTTTTATTCGAATTTCAATGACTTTTACAAATCAGAAAGGATTTTAAAAAGAGCATTGAGCATCTCAAATGTCCATAACTTCCCGAAGTTGAAATTGAAAGTGCTGAAAAGTTTCTCTTTACTTGAAGAAAAGAAAAATAATTTTAAAAGTTCCTTGTTCTTTGAAAAAGAGTACAATAATTTATACGATAGCCTTTATAATGTAGCTAGATATAAGCAATTAGATGAATTTAGAACTTATTTTGAAGCTGAACAAACACAAAAAGAAAATACCGAATTAAAAAGAGCCAACCTAAACAAAGAGTTACAATTACAAAATAAAAATTACTTTATTTTAGTAGTATTTTTACTCCTATCCTTAAGCTTTTATTTGATTTATCTTATCTATAAAAACAGTAAGAAACTAGGTAAAAATAACCTAAAGTTAACCAAACAAAACCGAGAGATTAATCATCAAAAATCTGAATTAGAGGAACTTAATCAGTTTAAATCAAAGTTCTTTTCTATAATTTCTCATGATTTAAGAGGTCCATTATCATCATTAAGTGGGATGTTCAGGTTATTCGAGGAGGGTCATTTAACTGAAGAAGAGCTCAAGGTTTTTATGTTGGAGTTAGGTACTAATTTTAAAAACACTTCTAATCTTGTAGATAATCTTTTGGTTTGGGGTAAAAGTCAAATGCAAGGAGAGGTGTTGAGTAAAAAACGGATTAATCTTAGTCAAATTTGCGATGAAAGCATTAGCATTATAGCGTCCCAATATTTAAATAAAAATCTTAAATTTTCAAATAATTTATCATTCTGTTATGCTTTTGCAGATGGAGAAAGTATAAGTGCTGTGATTAGAAATTTAATCAACAATGCTGCTAAGTTTACACCTAAAGGTGGCGAAATTGCTATTTCTTCTGCAAAAGGAGGAGATAAAGTTATTTTATGCATAAAAGATAATGGGGTAGGTTTAACACACGAGCAGAAAGAACAAATATTTAATCACGAATTCTATAGTTCTAAAGGAACACAAAACGAATCGGGTACGGGTTTAGGTTTGATGATTTGCGAAGAATTTATCCATAAAAACGGAGGAGAATTTTGGGTGGAAAGTGAAAAAGGTAAAGGAAGTTCGTTCTACTTTAGTGTACCTTTGAAGAAATAAAACCTGTTTGTTTTGTTAAAAAAAATAGAAAAAGAATTCAAGCATCGTCTTGATATAATTTATACTAGAGATGAATCTAGTGTGTTGTTTAAAATGATTATCTCTTTCTTAATTCGTGACAATATAAATAACATAGTTAATAAAGAGCTTTCTGAGAGTCAACTAATTAATTTTGATCAATTTACTACACAACTTTTAGCTCATCAACCCATTCAATATGTTTTGGGCGAAGCTGATTTTTATCATATAAAGTTTAAGGTAAATAGAGATGTTCTCATTCCTCGTCCTGAGACAGAAGAGCTGGTTTATTTGATAATTTGTGAGCAAAGTAATAAGGAGGTGACTGTGCTTGATATCGGTACAGGTAGTGGATGTATCCCAATTGCCTTAAAGAAAAACCTTCCATTGGCACAAATTTGTGCAATAGATATTAGTGAGAGCGCATTGGTTTTAGCAAATGAAAATGCAATTTTAAATAAGGCAGAAGTGATTTTCTCTAAAGCGGATGCTTTAAATTTAGTATCATCAGAATGGTCTCAATTTGATGTGATTGTAAGCAACCCTCCTTACATAGCTCAAAGTGAAATGGAAATGATGGAAGAGAATGTAAAATCTCATGAACCTCATTTAGCTTTATTTGTAGATGATGATGAGCCGCTTATTTTTTATGACAAAATAGGGGATTTTGCATTAAGTAATCTCAAACTTGGCGGAACGCTCTATTTTGAAATTAATCAACAATTAGCAAAAGAAACTGCTGATATATTGATGAAGAAAGGTTTTACAACTACGATAATTAAAGACATCAACCAAAACGACAGAATACTGAAAGCTCAACTTCTTGGATGAAATTGTTGAATAGTTTGTTTGAGGAAGTCTCGGTCTAGGTGGGTATAAATCTCGGTGGTCGTAATACTTTCATGTCCCAACATTTCTTGTACCGCTCTTAAATCGGCACCACCTTCAATTAAATGTGTCGCAAATGAATGGCGAAATGTATGGGGACTGATGTTTTTTTGTAAGCCAATTTTTAATGCTAAATCTTTGATCAACATAAAAACCATGACTCTACTCAACTTAGTTCCTCGGCGATTCAGAAATATAAAATCTTCATTTCCTTTTTTAATTTCAAGATGATTTCTTACAGTATCTTTATAGATTTCTAAATGCTTAATAGCAGAACTTCCAATAGGCACCAAACGTTCTTTATTACCTTTACCTGTAATCTTTAAAAATGCTACATCAGGAAAATAATTCGATAATCTTAAACCTACTAACTCACTTACTCTCAATCCAGAACCATACATTACCTCTATCATCGCTTTATTTCGGATGTTTTCTACTTTACTTAAATCTAAAGCATCAATTAATGCTTCAATCTCGTTAACTGTTAGCACATCAGGGAGCTTTCTGCGGGTCTTTGGCGCTTCAATTAATGCGGATGGATCTACCGTCAATAAATCCTCCAATATTAAATACTTGTAAAATGCTTTGATACCTGAAATGAGTCTGGCTTGTGTGGTAGCCAACATGCCCAATTCGTTTACCCATTGAATCAAGTCTTTTAAATCTTTGGCTTGTATGGCTAAAGGACTAATATTTTTCTCCTGCACCTCTAAAAACTGGGTGATTTTATCAATATCTCGCAAATAAGCTTCGATAGAATTGGTAGAAAGTGACCGTTCGAGTTTAAGGTAGCTTTTAAATCCTTTTTTTGCGCTTAACCAATCCAAGTAGTGATAAATTTATTTATGTTTGAGTGCATGAAGATACAAATTATCAACGGTCCAAATTTAAATTTACTTGGAAAACGAGAACCAGGAGTTTATGGTAATGAAGGTTTTGAATCTTTTTTTGCTGCGCTTCAAACAAGATACCCAAATATAGAATTCCAGTATTTTCAAAGCAATGTAGAAGGCGAAATTATCAATCAGCTACATGAGGTTGGTTTTTCTTTTGAGGGGATTGTGATGAACGCGGGAGCCTACACCCACACTTCCGTTGCCATTGCAGATGCTATTGCGGCAATAAATACTCCAGTTATTGAGGTCCATATCTCTAATGTTTACGCCCGAGAAGAATTTCGCCATCACAGCATGATGGCTAAGAATTGTAAGGGGATTATTACTGGGTTTGGATTGCTTTCTTATGAATTAGCTGTTCAAAGCTTTCTTTGAAAACTTTATTGATTTTTTGTCTTAAATCAAGTTTAGCATTTTCTTTAATTTATTAAATTTCAGTTTTTCTTACAATAATCGTCCGCCTCAGTTGTGGGCGGGTTGGCTTTTCTTTTCAGATGAAAAGAAACAAAAATCTCTTTTTTTGCCCTAGCCTCAGGTGCTTTCTCGCACATGTTTTTCCTCAATTTTATAAGTAGTTGCGCTTTTTTTATTCTGGTGTGCTGTATGAAATCAAATGCAAAGTGAACATAAAAATCGCCATTGCTAAAGGCTTGTTATTGCTTTTTTAATGATTGTGCTGCTACTGATAAAATTCTCAAGCACTTGTCCACTAGCAACTATTAAAGTTAGATTATAAATTTTGCAGAGACATTTGCAAAGATTAAAGAGATGAACATTGATATGCTAAGAAGGGCATCAAAGGATTTGGAGGGAGAGCCAATAAATCTTTTCCAATAACTCTCATTAAGCAATACAGGAAAACAATCCGCAAAAGTGTTGAATAAACATTCATTGAACAATACCATTCACACGACTTGGATTGTAGATTAAGATTTTATTGAGTTATCCCGAACAAAGGTTTTGCAAGCCTTGATTTTTTGGTTACTTTTTTATCAAGAAAAAAGTATCAAGCCAACCGCCGGCAATTGAGGCGGACGATTACAAATTATAATACAAATTCAGTCCATAACGACACATACCTGTAAACAACGAAAAAATCAATGAAATTGAAACTTAAATCTTAGAAAAAACCTTTTTTCCTAAAATAAAATACTCAAACACAACACTCTTTTTATAAAACCCTATAGTATTAGGATTCGCTGAAACATCTTGATTAAACATCACCTCTTTATTCCATAATGCCTTCACCACCTGTCGATGTGCTTTTGAAATGGCCGCGGCATTTTTGAATTTTCCAGTTAATGCAAACTTAATTAATGCTAAAAAATCTAAACAGAAACGATAGGGAATCACCCATCTGGCTTTCGCTGGATGAAGGTTTTTTTTTAATAAATAATGGTTATTTCTGAAATTGAGGAATGTCTTGAATGGACTTTCTGCATTCAACGTACCGCCACCTACATGATATACAGCAGAATCTCCACAATACATCACTTTATAACCCAGGTTTTTTACTCGCCAACACAAATCAATCTCTTCCATATGGGCAAAGAATCGGACATCAAAACCATCCAATCTTTTCCAAATAGCAGATTTAACAAATAATGCACAACCAGAAGCCCAAAAAATTTCTCGAGAATCGTTGTATTGGTCTTGATCTTTTTCTACAGTGTCAAAAATCCTTCCTCGACTAAAAGGATAACCTAAATAATCTAGGTAACCACCAGCAGCCCCTGCATATTCAAAATAAGCTCTATTAAACATAGATTTAATCTTAGGCTGTGCAATAGCTATTTCCGCATCACTTTCCATCAAATCAATTACAGGCTTAATCCAACCTGGAGTTACTTCTACATCAGAATTTAACAAGATGAAATAATCGGCTGTTACCTGCTCTAATACACGGTTATATCCTTCTGCAAAACCATAATTTCGATCATTTTTAATGATTTTAACCAAAGGAAAGTTGCTCTTTAGATAGGCGATAGAATCATCGGTAGAAGCATTGTCACCCACTACAATCTGTAAATTAGGGTAAGGGCTATTGAAAACAGAAGGTAAGAACTGTTCCAAAAGCTTTTGTCCGTTCCAATTTAGTATCACTATAGCAACGCTAGGCTCTTTCATCATGTTCTTCAAATTTATGTTTCCAGCGTTTATGAGACCATAGCCAATATCTTGGCTCTATATTGATTCTGTTTTCTAACAATTCAAATTGTTTTTTAGTAATATCCAGATGATTAGCTTCTGATGGATCGGCACACACTAATTTAAAATCACAAGAATAATATCCTCTCTTTACTCTTTGCATATCGCAAAATACAACAGGATAATTCGTTGATTTTGCAATCTTTTCTAAACCTAAGAAAACTGGGGTAGATTGATTTAAAAAATCAATCCATAAAAGTCCTTCTGTTCGGGCAGGAGTTTGATCTGCGGCAAATACAGTCGCAGTTAGATCATGCTTATGTCTAATAATTTCTTTTAAAGTGAGGAGCATCTTAATCATTTTTGTTCCGCCCTTTTCTCTTGCGTTCTTAAAAGCATCATCAAACACCTCGTTTTTCAAAGGCTTATAAATAATTAAAGCTTTAAATTTAATTGCTAAAGGAATCACAATGGTACTCCATTCCCAGTTACCATAATGCCCAACTGCAATTAGGATACTTTGTTTTTTATCTTCAAATGGATGAATTAATTCTTGATTGGTAAACGAATATCTTGCATGTAGATATTCTGGACTTGCTGATAGCATTTTGATGGTTTCAACCATTAAATCAGCCAAGTAATGAAAGTAATCTTTCTCTATTTGTAGTAGTTCTTCTTTAGTTTTAAGCGGAAAAGAATTTTGAAGATTTATTCGAACTACCATCTTCCGATAGCTTAAAATACGATATAAAATTAAGTAGATAAAATCGGAAAGAAGGTAAAGTATACCTAACGGAAGTAAGGATAAGAGATATAAAAAATATAAACCAACTTTAGAAAGCCCTTTATTTATCATTAATTTCGTCTTGATTATTGCAAACATAAAAATTTAGAAATGGAAAAAGGTGCCGTATTCCCATTGTTTTATCTGCCTTCTGTAGAATTCTTTAAAAACATGAATCAATTTGCTCATGTGAGCATACTGCTAGAAAAAGAGGAACATTTTCCTAAACAAACAAATAGAAACAGAACTTCAATAGCAAGTCCAAATGGAATTTTAAATCTCTCTGTTCCAGTTCAAAAAAATATAGGATCAAAGGGTCATACACCATATAAAGAAATTAGGATAGCAAATGAAGATAATTGGCAACGTATCCATTGGCTTACTTTAGAAGCTTGCTACCGAAGCTCAGCTTATTTCGAATTCTATGAAGATGCTTTTGAACCCTTTTATCAAAAAAAATTTGACTTTTTATTAGATTACAATACCCAACTTTTAGCTGTGCTGCTAAAAGCATTAAAAATGCCAGTGACCTATCAGTTTACGGATAGCTACGAGAAATCTTATTTAGGAATGGTTGATTTAAGAGGGGAGATGCATCATAAAAGACCCTCTAATTATCAAAATAAACCTTATTACCAGGTTTTTGAAGATAGAATTGGTTTTCAGAATAATTTAAGTATTGTTGACTTATTATTTAACCAAGGGCCTCAAGCGAGTAAATTTTTTTAGTTCTTCATATAGGAAGGCTACCCTAACAGTTATCGCAATAGGCGAACTCAATTCAAAGTTCTAATAGATGCTGAATTTATAACATATTAGAATTTACTTTGATGAAAAAATAAAAAAGGCGGTTCTTTTTAGAACCACCTTCAATTTTATATTAAAAATAAATCGCGATTAAGCTAAATCAAAACGATCAGCATTCATTACTTTATTCCATGCTGCGATGAAATCGTGAACAAATTTTTCTTGACCGTCTGTAGATCCATAAACTTCAGCTAGCGCTCTTAACTCAGAATTTGAGCCAAAAATTAAATCAACACGAGAACCGGTCCATTTTACTTCACCTGTTTTACGATCACGACCTTCGAATAAATCCTGAGCAGCAGAACTTGCTTTCCAAGTGATGCTTAAATCTAATAGATTTACGAAATAATCATTCGTTAAAACTTCCGGACGTTTAGTGAATACCCCATTTAAAGTATGTCCAAAATTGGTATTCAATACACGCATTCCACCAACTAAAACAGTCATTTCTGGAGCAGTTAAGTTTAATAGTTGCGCTTTGTCAATTAAAAACTCTTCTGTTGAAGCCGGTAAGTTGGATTTTGCATAATTACGAAAACCATCAGCCATAGGCTCTAATACTGCAAATGAATCTACATCCGTTTGTTCAATTGTAGCATCAGTTCGTCCTGGGCTGAAAGGAACTCTCACTTCAAAACCTGCATCTTTAGCAGCTTTCTCTACACCAGCACATCCTGCCAAAACGATTAAATCAGCAATAGAAACCTGTTTTAATCCGTTATTAAATTCTTTTTGAATAGCTTCTAATTTTGATAACACCCCTGTTAATTGACCTGGGTGATTCACTTCCCAATTCTTCTGTGGGGCTAAACGAATACGAGCACCATTTGCACCACCACGTTTATCTGACCCACGAAAAGTTGAAGCCGAAGCCCATGCAGTAGATACCAACTGAGATATAGGAATGCCTGTAGATAGAATTGTAGCTTTTAAAGTAGCGATATCTGCTTCGTTAATCAATTCACCAGTAACGGCGGGAACTGGGTCTTGCCATATTAATTCTTCAGAAGGTACTTCAGGTCCTAAATATCGAGAAACTGGACCCATATCACGATGAGTTAATTTAAACCAAGCTCTTGAAAAAGCATCGGCGAATTCGTCAGGATTCTCGAAGAAATGACGTGAAACTTTTTCGTAGGCAGGATCAACCTTTAGAGCGATATCTGTGGTCAACATAAATGGTGCATGTTTTTTATTTGGATCAAATGCATCAGGAATGCTCCCTGCACCTGCACCATCTTTAGGCTTCCATTGGTGCGCACCACCTGGACCTTTTTCTAATTCCCAATCAAATCCAAAAAGATTCTCAAAATAATTGTTTCCCCATTTAGTGGGTGTGGTAGTCCAAGCACCCTCTATTCCGCTAGTAATGGTATCACCAGCATTTCCAGATCCAAATGAGTTTTTCCAACCCATACTTTGTTCTTCAATGCTAGCTCCAGCTGGTTCAGCTCCTACATGTTCGTTAGGGTCTGCAGCGCCATGCGTTTTACCAAATGTATGACCACCAGCAATTAATGCCACTGTTTCGTAATCATTCATAGCCATACGCTTAAAAGTTTCACGAATATCGTAAGCAGCGCCTAAGGGGTCTGGTTGACCTTTTGGACCTTCTGGATTCACATATATTAAACCCATATGAGAAGCACCTAAAGGCTTTTCTAATTCACGATCACCACTATATCTTTTGTCATCACCCATCCATTTATTTTCAGATCCCCAGTAGATGTCTTCAGCTGGTTCCCAAACATCTTCACGTCCTCCACCAAAACCAAAAGTTTCTAAACCCATTGATTCTAAGGCACAATTACCTGTAAGGATTATTAAATCAGCCCAAGATAATTTTTTGCCATACTTTTGTTTGATAGGCCAAAGCAATAAACGGGCTTTGTCTAAGTTAGCATTATCAGGCCAACTATTTAAGGGTGCAAAACGCTGTGTACCAAAACCCGAACCACCACGTCCATCTTGAATACGGTAAGTTCCTGCACTGTGCCAAGACATTCGGATGAAGAAAGGTCCATAATGGCCATAATCTGCAGGCCACCAATCTTGTGAAGTGGTCATTAACTCAAAAATGTCATTTTTTACCGCTTTAAGGTCAAGTGATTTGAACTCTTTAGCATAATTGAAAGCTTTATCCATTGGATTAGATAAAGCTGAATATTGACGAAGGACATTCAGTTTTAACAGATTTGGCCACCAATCTGTATTTCTGGTTCCACCACCAGCAACGCTTTTTACTTGTCCATGAGGAAATGGACATTTAGCTGCACTACTTTCATCATTCATTTCTGATAATGAATGGTCTTGTGTTGTTCCTGAATTTTTGTGATCTTCCATTTTAGTTTATTTTAATTATTAATACCCAAATTTACAATAAGCTTAATGAATATTTCATCCTAAATAATGATGCCATCATCAATAAAATCTATTATTAACTTTAAATACTATTAGCAAAACTATCACACCAATAAAGCCATAATTTACTGCAAGCTTCACACAGAAACGTAAAATTAGATTCAATAGTTAGGATAAGATTTTAAATGAAATTAAAACGCTCTCCATCGAATAAACCTAAGTCGCTTAATTTAAGTTTTGGGATCACCAATAAAGCCATGAAAGAAAGCGTCATGAATGGAGAAATTAATGTGGCGCCTTGCTTCTTTGCTTGCAGATCAATAGCGGTGTACTGTTTGGCTACTTTGTCTCCATCTTCGTTGGTCATGATACCAGCAACGGGTAAAGGCAATACCATTTCTTTATCATTACTTATGCAACTTATGCCGCCAGTTACTTTAATTAAAGCATTTACCGCCTTACACATACTCTCGTCATCAACTCCCACCACCACAATGTTATGGCTATCATGTGCTACTGATGAAGCAATTGCGCCTTCTTTTAAACCAAAATTTTTGATGAAAGCTTTTGCTATTGGTGCATCGTGGTAACGATTAACAACTGCAATTTTTAAAAAATCTCTTTCCACATCTGCAAGAAGCAAACCATCTATAGCATTCATTTTTTCCATTAATTGATACGTAATCAACTGACTGTCGATGGCTTCAATTACCGGCGTTAATTCTTGATGGGAGGGAGCGGGGTAAGTAAAATCTGTTATTTGTTTTTCTTTGCAGGAGAAATGATTAATGAGTGCTGCTTTTTCTGTTTTGATTAAAGAAACGCCGTCTTTGGCAACCAATTTTCCATCAATATAAGTTGCTAAAACTTTAAAATCTTTTAAGTCCTTTAACAGGATAAAATCTGCAGGATCACCTATATTTAGTAACCCAATATTTAATTGATAATGCAAAACAGGATTTACACAGGCAGCTTTTAAGACATCAAAAATATTGATACCTTTTTTAACTGCTCTTGCGCATAGTTGATCTATGTGACCTTCGACCAAACTATCTGGATGCTTATCATCACTGCAAAACATGATCTCATTAGGGTAATCATTCAGTAAATCAATTAAGGCATCGAAATTTTTGGCGGCGCTGCCTTCTCTAATCAGAATTTTCATTCCCTGTTGTAATTTGTCTAGTGCTTCTTCATATGTAAAACACTCGTGATCGGTACTGATGCCTGCTGAAATATATTTACCTGCATCTTTTCCTCTTAAACCTGGTGCATGACCATCAATAGGTTTACCAACTGCTTTTGCTGCGGCTATTTTAGCCATTACCATTTCATCTTCCATCAGTACACCCGGGAAATTCATCATTTCCGCTAAGTATTTAATATCTGCTCTAGCTAATAGCAGTTCAATGTCTTTTACATTAATTTCCGCTCCAGCAGTTTCAAAAATTGTCGCAGGCACACAACTTGGTACACCAAAATTAAACTTGAAAGGGACTGTGTTTCCGTTATCAATCATATATTCAATCCCAGCCATTCCACAAACATTGGCAATCTCATGTGGATCGCTCACCGTTCCAACAGATCCATGTCTCACTGCAATTTTAGCAAACTCAGATGGTACCAACATCGAACTTTCGATATGCACATGCGCATCTACAAAGCCGGGTGTTAAGAATGGTAAATTTTCAGAATTTGCCACTTCTATTCTTTCGATGTTTTGAATCAAGCCATGGAGAAAAGTAAGCTTTGCCGGATAAATAATTCTATTTGGGATATCAACTAATTGGGCAATGATTTCTGTAGGCATACGGGATATAAATATATTTTATTGTTACAATTTAGAATGATGTTTCAAAAGTAAAAATAAATGTGCTGATCGCGTCATTAAAAATCTTTATAATTTATCGACTTTTATAAATAATTTAGAGTCTGTCATAGATATTTCACAACGTGCAGGCGCAGTCGTTGCATAGGTGTTTCCACAAGTTGGGCATAAGTAATAAACAGATGGCAACGAACTAACATTTCCATTTTCTAAAGCTTTAAGGGCAGTTTTATAAAAATCTCTATGTTTTTGCTCTACTTTATACGCATACGTCAAACTTATTTGTGCCATATACTTTCCTGCTGCATTCGCATCCTTGATGAAGTTTGGATACATCGTGTTAAACTCATAGCTTTCGCCTTCAATGGCATTCTTTAAATTTTCCATTGTACTACCCACAGTAAATTCTGGTGTAACTACAGGGATTTCTTCTCCCATTCTTTGTAAAACCACTTTATGGTTATTAGCGTGAATTTGCTCAGCTCCAGATGCTGCTTTGAAAAGCATTGCTATTTGAGGATAGCCTTCTTCTTCCGCTTTTTTACTAAAAGCTGCATATTTTGCATTTGCTGTTGTCTCTCCTGTAAAGGCATCTTTCATATGCTGAATAGTTAATGTTTGTGGGGCTTCGGTTTCTTTGGTACTTTCCATAGACTTTTCAGCCATTTCTTTAGAGGATTTTACTTCAATTTTATCTACGGAATTATCCTTGCAAGATTGAAAAAGCATACTTGATAATGTCATTCCTGTTACTAATACTACTACTGATTTTTTCATTTTATTTATTTTT